>JALZAH010000585.1 GCA_030948425.1 Actinomycetota bacterium | reverse complement strand
CCGTAGGACAGCAACGACAACCGGGACCTTGCGGAGAGCGCCCCGCCAAGGCAGAAAGCGGCGCCGATCGACAACACCGACAACACCGACCCGGCCGACCCGATGGACAGACACGAGCCGACCGACCCGATGCAGAGCACCGACCCCTTCGACCCGATGGACAGCAGCGAGTCTTCCGACCACAGCGACCATGTGGAGCCCGACGGACGGATGCCCTTCATTCCGACATCATCTTGGTCATGGGGCCAGGGCGCAACGTCAACGCCGCCGCAATGCCGGCAGCAGCTCCTTGTCGGCCCAGTCGATGAACGGCGCCTGGTGGCCGCCCCCGATCTGTACCAGGGCCACATGGGTGTAGCCGGCCGTGGGGAACTTGTCGATGGCTCGCACGAACGCTTCGACATCGGAACCGCACGGGATCGACGCAGCCACGTCGTCGGGCGTGACGAACTGGGTGGCCCCGGCGAACGCGGCGGTGCCCGGGAGCTCGGCATTGACCTTCCAGCCGCCAGCGAACCAGCGGAACTGCTCGTGGGCGCGCTCCACCGCAGCAGCGTGGTCGGTGTCGAAGCAAACCGGTAGCTGACCGATCTTCGGCTTTCCCGCTCCTCCGGCGCCCTCGAACAGCTCGACCAGGCGAGCTTCGGGTTCCACGCCGACCATGGCGTCGGCTTTGGCGCCGGCGAGGTCGCATGACGACGCCCCCGACACGGCGATGGCCAGCGGGATGGCGGTGTCCGGCAGGTCCCAGAGTCGAGCCGAGTCCACGTGGAAGTGCTTCCCCTGATAAGTGACGTAGTGGCCCTTCCACAACTCGGTGATGATGTCTACGGCCTCGGCGAGCATGGCGTGACGGGTGTTGACCGGTGGCCAGCCACCCCCGGTCACGTGTTCGTTGAGGTTCTCTCCCGCACCCAGGCCCAGGGTGAAGCGGTTGTCCGATAGCAGCGCCACGGTGGCCGCCTTCTGAGCTACCACCGCCGGGTGGTACCGCTTGATCGGGCACGTCACATACGTCATCAACCCGATCCGCTCCGTGGCCTGAGCCGCCGCCCCGAGCACGCTCCACGCGTACGGAGCGTGGCCCTGAGCCTCCAGCCATGGCAAGTAGTGGTCGGATATCACCGAGAAGTCGAACCCTGCATCCTCGGCGGCCACCAGGTCCTTCACCAGGGCCTTGGGTCCCGACTGCTCGCACATCATCGTGTAGCCCCATTCGGTCATGGCCCCACCTCCTTCTGCTCGCTGGACCCCTGCTTGGTACCCGATTGCCGCTGTGTCCACCCGGAGCCGTCCCATCACCCCCAGCGCAAGTTGCGCTATGTTTGTTCGCTCATGTGTGGCATAGCAGCCCAATGGGGTCAACTCGACGAAGCGTCGGGGCGGCGGATGCTGGACCGTCTGATGCACCGCGGACCGGACGACCGGGGTGACAGGACGATCGGCCAGGCCTGGCTCGGCCACACCCGGCTGTCCATCGTCGACGTCGCCGGCGGCCACCAGCCCATGACGGTCGAGGGCTCCCGGATCGCCATGGTGGCCAACGGTGAGATCTACAACCATCAGGACCTGCGAGCCCACCTGGACGAGATCCACCAGGGTCGGCCGGTGGTGTGGCGGACCGATTCCGACAACGAGGTGGCGTTGCACCTCATCGACCGGCACGGGCCCGCCGGGCTGGGCCAGCTGCGGGGAATGTTCGCGCTGGCCTTCACGGACGGCAAGACACAGTTCCTCCTGGCCCGGGACCCGGTCGGGATCAAGCCGTTGTACTGGGTCCGCGCCAATGACACCGTGGTCGCCGCGTCCGAGCTGAAGGCTTTCGATCCGGCCCAGCGCCCGTGGGTGGAGGCGTTTCCTCCTGGTTGCTACTGGACGCCGGCTGACGGGCTGACGCGCTTCGCCACAGCGGTGCCCGACCGGGTCCGCCAACCCATGGACCGCCCCGAGCTGTCGGACAGCGACGAGCGCGAGGAGATTCGCAACGTCGTGGTGACTGCCGTGGACCGTCAGATGATGGGCGATGTGCCCGTCGGCTGCTTTCTCTCCGGAGGTCTCGACTCGAGCATCATCGCCGCCATCGCCGCCCGGTGGACACAGCGACGGGGACAACGGCTGAAGACCTTCGCCGTGGGCACCGCCGACTCCCCGGATTTGGCCGCCGCCCGATTGGTGGCCGATGTCTTGGGGACCGAGCACCACGAGGCCCTGCTGTCACCCGAGGAGAACCTCCACGTCGTCCCCGAGGTCGTCCGTTCCATCGAGCACTTCGATCCTTCGCTCGTTCGCAGCGCCGTCGCCAACTACGTCCTGGCGGAGATGGCCGCCCGCCACGTGAAGGTGGTCCTGACCGGTGAAGGAGCCGACGAGCTCTTCGGTGGTTACGAGTACCTGCACGAAGGCGACTTCGACCACCCCGAGAAGATGCACGCCGAGCTGGTGCGCTCCGTAGAGGGGCTCCACGGACTCAACCTGCAACGCTGCGACCGGGTGACCATGGCCCACGGTCTCGAAGCCCGGGTGCCGTTTCTCGATCTCGACGTGATCGAAGCGGTGCTGGCCCTACCACCCGCCCACAAGGTGCCTGGCGAGGGCCGAATGGAAAAGGACCTGCTGCGTCGGGCCTTCGCCGGGTGGATCCCCGATTCGGTGCTGTGGCGAACCAAGGAGCAGTTCGGCGACGGCTCCGGTGCCGCTTCGGTCCAGGTGACCCTTGGTGACAGCGTGAAGCTCAGCGAGTTCGACATCGAGCGGGTGACCATCGATCCGCCGCTGCGGACCCGTGAAGAAGTCGCCTACCACCGCATCTGGGCGTCAGCGCTGGCCCCCACCCGCCCCGAAGCCACCCTCTTGCGATTCGCCACCGCCTGATCCCGGCGCGGCAATCCGACCAAGGAGGTCACCGTCGAGCTCGGCATGCTCGCCGGGACGAGGACTGCACCAGCGATCAGGCAACCAGGACCGTCGACGCCATGGTCCCGTCGTCACCGAGGTACAACACCCGGGCTCCCGTCGTGCCACCAACGCACCTCTCGTAGTGATCACCGTCATGGGCCATCGCCATCAGCGTGGAAGGGCATCCGAGCAGGGCGGTGCCCCCAGGACCCTCGAAGTCGAACAGGTCATGAACGTGTCCGCTGATCACGGCGCGGACGTGGCTGCGCACACCAAGCCCCTCGAGCAACTCGGTGGCACCATCCAGGCGAAACCACGGATGGGAGCTGCGCGACAGGGGCGGATGGTGGATTCCGACCACGGTGGGTCGGTCATCAAGGGCGTCGAGCACTGCCAAGGCGGCAGGCACCTCCACCGTTCCGTGCACCTGCTCGGGTCGCGAAGAGTCCAGGCCCACGATCCTCCAAGCGCCGACCTCGGCGGTCGTCGATCGGCCGAAGCGGGCCGCCATGACGTCAGGGCGGTCATGGTTGCCGGCCAGGGCCATGATGGGGGCATCGAGCGGATCGAGCGCCTCGGCCAGACGGGCATAGGCGGTGGCGGACCCGTCGTCGGTTTCGTCCCCGCTGACCACCACCAGGTCGGCGCGCTGACCGACGGCCTGCCAGGCATCGAGCACGGCTTTCAGCCTGCGGTCGGGGTCGGCGCCGCTCACCTGTCCCCCGGGCCAGGCCCTCAGGTGGGTGTCGCTCAACTGGAGCACGGTGGCAGTCATGACCTTTCCATCCTTCCACCCTCACCTACGGAGGCGGTCGGTTGGCGTCGGCCACGGCGCTGGCATGGGCCCGCAGGGCGTCGCGCAGCTCCGGGGGGTCGAGCACGGTGGGGGCGATGGGCAGGCCGGCGAGGAAGCGGACCATCCGCTCCAGGGTGGCGCCGCCCACCTCTACGACCGTGCAGTCGTCCTCCGTTGCCTCCAGCGCCCCGATGGTGCGGGGCAGCAGGCGGGCCACGTCGTCGAGGTGGGCATCGAAGCGCAAGCGGGCCTGAAACGGGTAGAGCCGGGTCCGCAGTCCCTTGCTCACCATGGCCACTGCGTCGGGAGGATCGATCCGCTCGAATCGGGTGCCGAGCACCTCGGGGCGGCTGAGGCGGTCCACCCGGAACGTCCGCCAGTCCATGCGATCAAGGTCCCTGGCCACCAGGTACCAACGGGGGCCGACCCGGACCAGCCGGTAGGGCTCGACCAGGCGCAAGCTGGCCCGGCCGGTGCGGTCGGCGTAGTCGAAGCGAACCCGTTCGGAGCGCGCACATGCCTGGCTCAGGTCGACGAGGACCTGGGACTCCACCCGTTCGGCCTCCGGACCCATCATCTGGGCCGTCGCTTCGTGCAGGGCTCGAACCCGGGCCGCCAGATGGCCGGGAAGGATCTGATCCATGCGGGCCAGGACCGACAGTGCGGCCTCCTCCAGGCCGGTGACGCTGCCATCGGCGGCCACCCGTAGGCCGAGGGCCACAGCCATGGCTTCCTCATCGCCGAGCACCAGCGGCGGCATCCGCCCGCCCCGTCCCAGCTGGTAGCCGCCGGCCACCCCCGGGCTGGCCTCCACCGGATAACCCAGCTCTCGCAGACGGTCGATGTCACGGCGCACAGTGCGCACCGTCACCTCGAGGCGCTCGGCCAGGTCTGAGCCCGACCACGACGGGCGGCTCTCCAACAAGGCGAGAAGGCTGAGCATGCGGCCGGGTGTGTCGCTCACGAGGCAACATTCTTCCCTATTGAGGACAGAAACTGTCCGCATCTCACTCTATCGTCCCTCTATCCCATCGAACCGGAGGAGCGACATGACCGTCCTTGAACCCGCCGTCCCCATCGTCGAGGCGCACCTGCCCGACCCCCGCCGCTGGAAGGCGCTCGGGGTCCTGGCCCTGATGCAGTTCATGTTGGTGCTCGACATCACCGTGGTCAACGTGGCCCTGCCCCACATCAAGGCCGACCTGGGCTTCACTCGATCGGGGTTGACCTGGGTGGTCGATGCCTACGTGCTCATGGCCGGTGGCCTGCTCCTCCTCGGGGGTCGCCTGGCCGATCTCGTCGGCCGCCGGCGGATGTTCATCATCGGCATCAGCGTGTTCGCCGTCGCCTCCGCCCTCAGCGGGGCGGCGGCCAGCTCGGGGATGCTGGTGGCCAGTCGCTTCGCTCAGGGAGCGGCCGAGGCCATGGCCGCCCCCGCGGCCTTCGGGCTGACAGCGTTGCTGTTCCCCGACGGGAAGGAACGAGCCAAGGCCCTCGGCATCTTCGGCGGGGTGGCCGGCCTCGGCGGGACCCTCGGCCCAGTCATCTCCGGGCTCATCCTTCAGAGCCTGTCATGGCGGTGGATCTTCTTTGTGAACATCCCCGTGGCCATCTTCGCCGTGGTGGCCGTGAACCGCCTGGTGGACGAGAGCAGGGCAGACGCCATCACGGTCAGCGCCTCGCGGCATCGACCCGACCTCACCGGTGCCGTGCTGGTCACCAGCGGGTTGATCGCCGTCGTCTACGGCCTGATCAGCGCCGCTGGTCACCCATGGGGATCGGCTTCGGTAGCGGCGCCCATCGCTGTCGGTGGCGGTCTGCTGGTGGCGTTCGTGGTTCGGGAACGCACGGCGACCAACCCCTTGGTGCCCCTGCGCTTCTTCGCCAACCGCACCCGGGTGACAGCGAACCTTGTCACCCTGCTCTTCTCCGCCGTGTTCTTCACCATGTTCTTCCTTCTCACCCTGTTCTGGGAACAGGCCCAGCACTATTCGGCGCTGCGCACCGGGTTTGCCTACCTGCCCTTCGGCGTGGGGATCGGCCTGGGAATTGCCCTGTCGGCCAACCTGGTGCCCAAGGTGGGGGTGCGCCCACTGTTGGCCGCCGGCTTTGGCCTCGGGGCGCTCGGCATGCTCGACCTGACCCGCATCACCGTTCACGGCTCGTACCTGACCCAGGCGCTGCCAGGACTGATCCTGATGGCCATCGGATCCGGGCTGTGCTTCTCGGGGTTCGCCAACGCCTCGGTCCACGAGGTCTCCCACGCCGACGCCAGTCTGGCGTCGGGCGTACAAAATGCCGTGCAACAGGTCGGCGGGGCAATCGGCCTGGCCGTCTTGGCCACCCTGGCCCTACGCCACGGAGCCAACGCACTGACCCACGGCACCGCTCCGATGGTGGCGGCGACCGACGGTTACGTGCTCGCCTGGCGCATCGGCGCCGTTGTCCTGGCCGTCGGCGCCGTGCTCGTGGTCGTCCTCATGGAGCGCTTGGCGCCGGCGGCCCCGGTTCCGGTCCCGAGCGGCGTCGAGCGATGAGGATCGGCGAGGGCCGGCCCGTACACTTCGCTCCATGCTCAGGTTGCCCTTGCGGGCGCGGCGGACCGCCGCCTTCGTCGTCCCCTGTCTCATCGCCGCCACAGTCCTTGCCGGGTGCGGCGGGGCGGGGTCCAACGGGGAGACCGCCAAGGCCGCCCGCCAGATCGTGACGGACGCCCAAAAGGCGACGATGGGCGCCCCGTCGGTGCACCTGTCGGGATCCAACAGCTCCACCAGCTCGCCACTCCGATTGGATGTTGTCGCTGGGCCGAGCCGGGGGGGCGGCACGATCACCTCCGGCAGGACCGTCCTCAACCTGATTCTCGACAGGGCGAACCTGTTCATCAAGGCCGACGCCGCCACCATCCAGTCGATCACCGGCAACGCCGCCACCGCCCGCGCCGACGCCAACCGGTGGCTGCGGACCAGCAGCGCCAGCGACAACTTCACTGGCCTCAGTCAGCTCGTCGACATCACCCGACTACCTCAGAGCTTCACCTTCAGCGGCTCGCCGACCAAGCAGGCCCCCACCATGTTCGACGGGATGAAGGTCGTCCCGTTGTTCGATCCCGCCAGCGGCGGCACGCTGTATGTGGCTGCCACGGGTAAGCCCTACATCATCGGCATCAAGGGAGCAACGAGCAAGGGGGGAGCCACGCTGACCTTCGACCACTACGGAACAGCCAAGGTGCCCTCGGCCCCACCCAACCCGATCACGCTCAACCCGAAGAAGGCCGGCTGATCTCGGTCCGCACCGGGGGAGCTCGTCGCCCACGTCAGCAGGGTCGCGGGTCCCAGGGCATGAGACGGTCCGTCGATGAGCTGGGCGTGGGATCGAGCTGGGTGTTCCCGTTGAGGTTCTTCACCGTCCCCGGGCTCGCTGCCGCCGACGTCGACGGAGCAGACGTCGACGTCACCGGAGCGATCACTGACACGGCGGAGCCGACCTCGACCTTGACGACGCCAGGGCTGAGGCCCGGGAGGGGACGCAGCATGGCCGCACCCCGGAGCTGCTTGAGGACGCTCAGACCCACCGCCGCCTGTCCCGGGGGGTAGTCGACCCAGGTGGGCGCTGTCGAGGCCGGCACAGCACCCTGGGTGACGTTGGTCACCGGCAGGCCGGCGGCCCGCAGGCCGGCGGCCGTCTCCGAGCCCAGATGGGAGCTGCCGTTCTCGTTGTCCACTTCGACGGCGGCAGGGGGCACCGGCGCCGGCAGGGCATCTGCGCTCCATGCGGCAATGACCTGGTTGTCGAGCGGTTGGTTGGCGAACTCCACGTCGCCGACGGAAGCGCCGGCGTAGGAGTAACCGGAGGAGTCACCGACCTGGTTTACCGGCAGGGTGGTCTGTGGTGCGGTGTTCGGATCGAGGTGACGGAAGTGGGTGGTGAGCGTGACCAACTGGTCCCTGAGCCCCCGATCGACGGTGATCTGATTGACGATGCCGTCGATGAACCCGTTCGCCCTGAGTGGGTTCGTCACCCCCCGGGACCGGGCGGCGGATACCAGCTCTCGAAGGAAGGCATGATCTCGAACGATGCGCGACAGGTCGGACTCGGGGTCGAAGGGCCACGCCGAGTGGTCCTTCGGGTCGACGCCCGGTGGATCGTATTGGAGGTGTCGGGACCGGACCAGGTCCAGAGCCTGGGCCCCGTTGAGGTGCTGGCAGCCGGTGGCCTTGACGTTGAGGCCGGAGTAGGCGTCGTAGACCGGCTCAGGGAAGTTCATGTTGATGCCCCCGAGGGCATTGACCGTTCCCTGGAAGCCATTGAAGTTGATCTCGACGAAATGATCGATGGGTATGCCCAGGTCGTCGGTGATGGCCTGGATCAGATTGTCCGGTCCCTTGGCGCCGTCGTTGAGGGCGGCGTCGATCTTCTGGTAGGGGCCGACCGGGCTGCCCGCCGGCTCGGGAACGAACAGGTCCCGGGGAATCGACAAGATCGACGCTGATCCCTTGCTGGGGTCGAGGTGCAGGATCATGATCACGTCGCTCAACGACCCGGCCAGGTCAGTCGGTGACCCGAAGACCGACGTGCCCAGTCCGGATCTTGTCTGGTTACCGATGAGCAGGATGTTCTCCGGGCTCAGGCCGCCGGAGGTGTCGGCGCCGCCGGCCGCCGGCTTGCTCAGATGCGGGGCGGCCAGGACCTTTATCGAACCGATCTTCGACTGGACGTAAGCGTAGACCGTTCCTGTGGACACCAGGCAGAGGGCCACGATGACGTTGACCCCGACGAGCAGTCGACGGGGCCAACGTCGCATCGGCCGCTTCTTGGAGGGCCGGTGCTGCGATCGGGCTGTCCGGCGAATCACGGGCGCGAGTGCAACGCCGAGATCTCAGACACAGTCGTTAGGTGTAGTCGCCCGACCGAGCAATGTGTTGTCAGGAGCCGAGGGGTGTGCTCTCGCCCGGGTCGACAAAGACAGCACGCTCAGTGAGACCTCGAGGGCTGAGTTGTCGCCGGAGGTCGTCGATCACTCC
Source organism: Actinomycetota bacterium (assembly GCA_030948425.1). Lineage (GTDB taxonomy): Bacteria > Actinomycetota > Acidimicrobiia > Acidimicrobiales > Palsa-688 > JALZAH01. The sequence continues at coordinate 3,531 of JALZAH010000585.1, read as the reverse complement.
GGCCAGATCGCTCATGGTGGGTGCGCTTCCGAACAGGTAGTGATCTGGTCGGATCAGCGCGGCCACGTAGCCGGCGGCGGCGAACTTGGAAAGGTAGGTGCCGTCGACGTCGACAGCAGAATCTGGGTCAGCTTCGTTGTCAGTGTCAGCCGGGTCGAGCTGGGCGCCGGGGGGCACCAGGTGCAGCACATGTGTGCCTATGACGTCGAGAAATGCCTGCTGATCCTCATCGAGGGCAGTGCGCGGGTCATCGACGCAGGCGAGCACGAATCCGTTGCCGAGGACGTCATCGAGCAGGCCGGTCCTGCCCCGGTAGGTGACCCGTGCCTGCGCGGTGAGCACGCCGGCCCCGGCGGCCGGTTCGCCGGTGGCGGTGCGGTGCACGATGCCGCCGGTGAGTGTGGACGCTGGCAACGACGGCAGGATGCGGCCCGGGTCGGCGTCCTGGCTGATCATGAAGCTGTCTCGCTCCGTGGCCTGCTGGGAGTCGGTGACGCAGATGACTTTGCCGAGCTCGACGGACATGCCGATGGCATGCTGGACGTGGGCTCGGCGTTCCGACTCGTACGTGGCGAGCAGGTCGTCTCCGGCGAGCCCCCGGAGGACAAGGTCCAGCTTCCAGCTCAGGTTGGTGGCGTCTCGAATACCCGAGCACATGCCCTGACCAGCGAACGGTGGCATCAGGTGGGCGCTGTCACCGGCGAGCAGCAACCGTCCGGACTGCCACTGGTCGCTCCAGCGGGCCTGGAAGGTATAGATGGCGTGGCGCTCCAGCACACAGTTGTCAGGCCTCAGCTGCCACGGGCCTAGCAACCGCCAGGCCGTCTGCTCGTTGTTGAGCTCGGCGACGGTCTCGCCGGGCATCCGCATGAACTCCCAGCGCCGACGTCCGGGCCCCCCCGACACCGCCGTGGTGGGCCGGTGCGGGTCGCAGATCTGCAGGTTCACCGGGTTCCAGGTGCGGGTCTCGTTCGGGATGACATCGATGATCAGCCAGTCGTAGAAGAACCCCAGGTCGGTCATCTCGGTCGGCATGTGCGTCCGGACGAAGCTGTTGGCACCGTCACAGCCGATCACCCAGGAAGCGACGAATCGGTGGCCCTCCCCGGCGCTGTCTCGGGTGATGATCTCGACGTGATCGGCGGCATCGGTCAGCTGCACGGCCTCGTGGCCCCGCAGCAAGGTCAGACCGTCGGTAGCTGCGGCCGCCTCGGTGAGCGCGTCTTCCAGGGTTGGTTGATGCATCATCGAAGCGGTAGGCCACCCCGACGGCCCGGTGCCGGACCAGTCGAAGCGCAGCAGGGTCTGCTGCTGTCCGTTGCGCCACTCGTAGACATCGGCCGGTTCGGTGAGGCCCGTGAGCTGTTCGGCGATGCCGGCGCCGGCCAACAGCCGGGCGACTTCGTCGTCGAAGTGGACCGCCCGAGGCCGTGGGTAGGGCACGGGCCAGCGTTCGAGCACCGTGATCCGCCAACCTCGGCGGGCGAGCAGGAGAGCGCAGACGAGCCCGACAGGGCCAGCGCCGACGATGACCACGTCGGCGTCGACGGTTCCGGTGTCGGCGGCCACGGTCGGCTTTGGTGTGTGCATCATTGGGTTTGGTGTGCGCCGGTCATCAGGGCGCTGAGGTCCTCAGGCATGAGGAAGGACGGAGGGGGCGGCGGTCCCCACGCCCACAGTGACTTTGATCCTTACCACAAGCTCCCGTCCTGCGGCGCAGAGCGAAAAGGCCCTGAACAGGGCCTTTTCTGAGTGGTCGGAGTCGGCGTCGATCCGACGACCTCGCGCTTTTCAGGCGCGCGCTCTACCAACTGAGCTATCCGACCGCGGACCTGACGGGATTTGAACCCGCGACCTCCGGCTTGACAGGCCGGCGTGCACTCCAAACTGCACCACAGGTCCCTGACGGGGACCGATCCTGCCTGGGCGGGCCGGCCCACGAGGGCTGGCCGATCACTGTAGCGGCTGGCTCCGTCGGGATGCCGCGCCGCCCCCCCATCGGGCAGGATGCCAGGGTGCCGCGAGTTTGGAGGGACGCGACCGACCACGTCATCGTGTTCGGTCTGCGCGGCCTGGGGGTGCGCATCGTGGAACAGCTGCATTCCGCTGGCGTCGACGTCGTGGTGGTCGACGACCAGGTGGATCGACGCCTCATCAGCGGACTGGAGGGCTGGCAGGTGCCACGGATGGTGGCCACCCCCGATCTCACGGCCACGCTCGCCGCCGCGGGGATCGCCGGGGCCCGGGCCCTGATCGCGGTGGCCGACGACGACCTCGACACCCTCGAGGTCGCCCTGGTCGCCCACAGCACCCGGCGAGATCTGCGAGTCGTGCTGCGCATGGTCAACACCGCAGTTGCCGGTGCCGTCGCCGAGGTGACCGGTTCGGGTACCGTCCTCGATGTCACCGCCCTGGCCGCCCCCTCGGTGGTGGAGGCCTGCCTGCGCCTGGCGACGCGTGACCTCGACCTCGGTGGTGAGACCTTCACGGTCCTCGAAACCAGGGCGGAGCGGTCCTCGACGCTGCGGGACCTCTACGGCGACCTCGCTCCGCTGGCCATCATCGCCGACCAGGACAACACCGTCGAGTTGTGCCCCGGTCGGGACCAGGCGGTGTCGGCCGGCGACCGGGTTGTGGCCATCGGCATCGGCGCAGAGCTCGACGGCCTGGGACCGGTCCGGACCGCCACGGGCGGGGCGGCGGGTTCCCGGCGGCGGCGGGGGAGCACGGCGCGAGCTCGCGCAGCCCGAGCCTGGCACCTGGCATGGTCGGAGACCACCCTGCCGCTCCGGGCCACGTTCAGCGCCCTGGTCGCCCTCGTCCTCGTCTCCACCGTCGTGTTGCACCTCAGCTACCGCCGACCGGGCGGCCTTTCCCTACTCGACGGCCTGTACTTCACCGTGGAGACGGTGGTGACCGTCGGCTTCGGAGACTTCACCTACTCGTCGCAGTCACCCTGGCTCGTCGTGTTCGGTCTGGTCCTGATGATCGCCGGAGCCGGTCTGGTCACCGCCCTGCTCGCCCTGCTGACCAATGTGCTGGTAAGTCGGCGGATAGCCGAGACGCTCGGGCAGCGCCAGATCGAGCGGATGACCGACCACGTGGTCGTCATCGGACTGGGAGCCATCGGCCTGCGCGTCGTCGAAGGGCTGCTCGCCCAGGGGTCATCGGTCGTCGTCATCGAGCGGGATGGTGACAACCGCAACCTGGCCCGGGCCCGGGCGCTCGGGGTGCCCGTCCTCATCGCCGACGCCACCAACGACGGCGCCCTAGAGATGGCCAACGTGGGGGACTCCTGCGCGGTGGCGGTGATGACCAGCAACGACCTCACCAACATCGAGACGGGCCTGGCCATGCGGTCCCACCTGCGCAGAGCAGGCCGGGACACCCCGGTCGTCCTTCGGGTCTTCGACCGGAACCTGGGCCGTAGCATCGAACGCGATTTCGGTTTCCGCTACGTGCGGAGCACCTCGGCGCTGGCCGCGCCCTGGTTCGTCGGAGCGGCCCTCGGCCTCGACATCCTCTCCACCT
>JALZAH010000548.1 GCA_030948425.1 Actinomycetota bacterium | reverse complement strand
AGGCGCGCGACCTCGCGGCCGAGCTTCGCAAGTCTTGGAACGTCGAATTCGACGACGCCGGCGCGATCGGCCGGCGCTACCGCCGCCAGGACGAGATCGGTACCCCGTTGTGCGTGACGATCGACTTCGCCACCGTCGACGACCGGTCGGTCACCGTGCGGGATCGGGATACGACCGAGCAGGTCAGGGTCCCGATCGACGCGCTGGCCGGCGAGGTCCGGGGCCGCCTCGGCCTGTGAGCGGCGGGCGGGATGCCACGTCGCTGTGACCGACGTCGCCCGGCCCGGGCGATCGGTAACCTCGGAGCATGCCCTTCGTCTACACCTTCGAGCACAAGCACCGGAAGCCCCCGATGAGCCTCAAGGACCTCCTTGGTGGCAAGGGCGCCAACCTGGCGGAGATGACGTCGGTGTTGGGCCTGCCGGTGCCGCCTGGGTTCACCATCTCCACCGATGCCTGCCGGGTCTACATCGAGCACGGCTGGCCCGATGGCCTCAGTGCGGAGATCACCAAGGCCGTCACCAGGCTGGAGAAGTCACGAGGGAAGAAGCTGGGGGACGCCACCGACCCGTTGCTCGTCAGTGTTCGCTCGGGGGCCAAGTTCTCCATGCCGGGCATGATGGACACCGTTCTCAACCTCGGTCTCAACGACGAGTCGGTCAAGGGCCTGGCCGAGCAGATGAGCGACGAGCGCTTCGCCTACGACTCCTACCGCCGGTTCGTGTCTATGTACGGCGAGATCGTCTTGGGCATCGACGGTGAGCGCTTCGACGAGCCGTTCGAGGCGGCCAAGGAGAACGCCGGGGTGGGCAACGACGCCGAGATTCCCGCAGCGGTGCTCGTCGACCTGGTGGACGCCTACAAGTCGGTGGTGGCGGAGGTCACCGGCCAAGCGTTCCCTCAGGATCCCACGGAGCAGCTCCAGGGGGCCATCGAGGCGGTGTTCTCCTCGTGGAACGGCGCCCGGGCGGTGGCCTACCGGGTGCGCGAGCGCATCCCCCATGCGCTGGGGACGGCGGTCAACGTGCAGTCCATGGTGTTCGGTAACCGCAACGATGCCTCGGGCACCGGGGTGGGCTTCACCCGGGACCCGGCGACCGGCGCTCAGGGCTCCTACGGCGACTTCTTGGTCAACGCCCAGGGTGAGGATGTGGTGGCCGGTATCCGCAACACCCTTCCGCTCGCCCACATGGACGAGAAGTTCCCCAGGATCTACAAGCAGCTGATGGACATCTTCGCCCGCCTGGAATCTCACTACCGCGACATGTGTGACACGGAGTTCACCATCGAGGACGGCGAGCTGTTCATGCTCCAGACTCGCATCGGCAAGCGCACCGGAGCAGCGGCGCTGCGCATGGCTGTGGACATGACCAAACAGCGCAAGTGGAAGATCACCAGGGAGGAGGCCATCGGTCGGATCACCGCCGACCATCTCGACCAGGTCCTCCATCCCCAGTTCGACGCCAAGGCGGACTACACCGTCCTGGTCAAGGGACTGGCCGCCTCGCCGGGCGCCGCGGTGGGCAAGGCGTACTTCTCAGCGGCCAAGGCGGCGGACGCCGCCGCTCGAGGTGAGCAGGTCATCCTGGTGCGCTCCGAGACGTCTCCCGAGGACGTCGGGGGCATGATCGCCTCCGAGGGCATCCTGACCAGTCGGGGTGGCCTGGTCAGCCACGCCGCCGTCGTCGCCCGCGGCTGGGGCAAGCCGGCCGTGGTCGGCGCCGAGAAGGTGCGCATCGACCGCGACAGCTTCACGGTCGGTGACGCGCGCGTCTCCGAGGGCGACAACATCTCCCTCGACGGTACGAACGGCACCGTGGTGGTGGGCGAGGTCCCGCTGTCGCTGGGTGAGCCACCCGAAGAGTTCCAGACCATCCTGGGCTGGGCCGACAAGGTCCGCAAGGGCAAGCTGGCGGTACGGGCCAATGCCGACAATGGACCCGACGCGGCCAACGCTCGCCAGTTCGGTGCCGAGGGCATCGGCCTGTGCCGCACCGAGCACATGTTCCTGGCCGAGGATCGACTGCCGATCGTCCGGCGCATGATCCTGGCCGACACCGAGGAGGAGGAGACGGCGGCTCTCGAGGAGCTGCGGGTGGCCCAGAAGTCAGACTTCGAGGCCATCCTCGAGGCCATGGACAACCTGCCGGTCACCGTCCGCCTCCTCGACCCGCCGCTGCACGAGTTTCTTCCGTCCATCACCGAACTGGAGATCAAGAAGGCCACCACCGGCCTCGATGACGAGGAGGCGGCATTGCTGGCCGCAGCTCGCTCGTGGGACGAGGTCAACCCCATGCTCGGTACCCGCGGCGTCCGCCTGGGTGTGGTCAAGCCCGGCCTGTACGCCATGCAGGTCCACGCCCTGATGCAGGCCGCAGCCCAGAGGGTGC
>JALZAH010000130.1 GCA_030948425.1 Actinomycetota bacterium | reverse complement strand
AGCTCCACCACCTCATCAGTGCCGAGGCCCGCCAGCTCACCCCCCGGATGATCCTCGACACCACCGCGGAGATGTTCGGCATGACCATCGAGGACCTCACCGGCAAGAGTCGCAGCCGTCCACTGGTGACCGCCCGACAAATCTCCATGTACGTCTTCCGCCAGATGACCGACTTCAGCTACCCCGCCATCGGTCGGGAGTTCGGTGGCCGTGACCACACCACCGTCATCCATGCCGTCGACAAGATCGGCACCTTGATGAAGCAGCGTCGGGCCATCTTCGACCAGGTGACGGCGCTGATGCAGCGTCTCGGAAACGGGTCATGACCCCTCTGGGAGCCCGACCTCGGTGCCGCGCCCACGACTGGGGACGGACTGGGGAGAGGCGCGAGTTGTCCCCCGTGGTTGTCCCCGCGCTCACCTCAGCGCGCGAACCTGGGGATGGTTCGGGGACGGCGAGACGGCCCCTCACCTGGGACAATGTCGTTTCGTCCCCAGTCCACAGGCCCTACTCCTACTCCCGCTTTTTCTTCTCTAATGAATCAAAAGAGGACTGCGTGTGAAGTTTCGTGCCGAACGTGACGTCCTGCTCGAAGCCTTGGGCATGGCGGCCAGGGCTGCAGCCACGCGAGGTGGAGCGATGCCGGCGCTGTCCGGTGTTCGACTGGAGGTCGTCGGCAACAGCCTCCACCTGGCCGGGAGCGACCTCGATCTCACCATCCAGGTCCAGACTGAGGTGGCCGGCATCGAGCCGGGCGTCTGCGTGATCCCAGCCCGGTTGGCCACCGACATCGTGCGGGCGGTCGAACCCGGCGCGGTGATGATGTCGGTCGAGGGGAGCGAGGCCATCATCTCGGCCGGCCGGTCGCAGTTCGCCGTTCGGCTCCTGCCTGCCGAGGAGTTCCTTCGCCTGCCTGAACCGTCCGCCGAGGGGGTCACCCTCGACGCCGCCGAGTTGGTCAAGGCGCTCCAACAGGTCGTGCCGGCGGCCAGCCACGACGACGCTCGGCCGATTCTCACGGGGGTGCTGCTGGCGGCGGAGAGCGACGGGTTGCGCCTGGTGGCCACCGACTCGTACCGGCTGGCCTTGTGTGATCTTCCCGGCACCGACCTGCTCGCCGCCGGCCAGCAGGTGCTCCTGCCGTCGCGGGCACTCGGTGAGCTCACCAGGGTGGCGGCCGGTGCCGACCAGGTGCGCCTGCGCCTCGGCACCGACGAGGCCAGCTTCGAGACAGGCACGGTGCGGGTCACCACCCGCCTCATCGAGGGTGATTTTCCCAACTACCGCCAACTGATCCCGCCCAGTTACCCGAACCGGGTGGTCGTGGGCAGGGAGCCATTGCTCGACGCCGTGCGCCGAGTCAAGCTCCTGGCCCGCGAGGCCACCCCGGTCCGGCTGGCCTTGCGCCCCGAGGGATTGGAGCTCACCGCTATCACCCAGGACGTCGGCCAGGCTCGTGAAGAGGTCGATGCCAAGTACGAAGGCACGGAGATGGTCGTGGCGTTCAATCCCGAGTTCCTCATCGACGGGCTGGAAGCGACCGCAGGCGATCAGGTCGTGATCGAGACCCTCGACGCGCTCAAACCGGCCACGATCCATGCCACCGAGAGCTCCAACTTCGTCTACCTGTTGATGCCGGTCCGGGTCTCTTAGACCCCTGCCGGGTCCCAGGCTCCGTGCCCGAACGGCATGGCGGCCCTTGTGCCCGGACGGAACACCGGATTCCAGCGATCGTGCACCTCGACCACCTGTGGCTCACCGACTTTCGTAGTTGGACGAGTGCCGACGTGACCCTGGCCCGGGGCCTCACCGTGATCCAGGGCGGCAACGCTGCGGGCAAGACCAACCTCCTCGAGGCGGTCGCCTATCTGGCCACGCTCTCGTCGTTCCGGGGTGCGCCGAACGAGGCCCTGGTCCGATCCGGATGCACCGAGGCCGTGGTGCGCGGCGAGGGACACCGGAGCGGCCGGGATCTGCTCCTGGAGGCGGCGATCCGGGTAGCCGGCCGCGGTCGTGTGGCTCTCAACCGCCAACCGGTGCGACGGGCCGCGGCGTTGATGGATGCCCTGCGGGTGAGCGTGTTCTCGCCCGACGACCTGGTGCTGGTG
>JALZAH010000129.1 GCA_030948425.1 Actinomycetota bacterium | reverse complement strand
GACCAGGATCCCTCTTCCACCCGCCCGAGGTCGGCGGCGTCGGGTGGGGCGGCGTCGCCGACATGGGACGCAGCGGTGGCCGTCGGGCAGGGTGACACGGCCCTGGGCGGAGACACGGTCGAGACCGGCATCGCCGTGCCGCCGCTCCGGCGAGAACAACCAGCATCTGATCAGGGGCGCGCTCCGTCGACCCGACGGTCATTACGACGGACGGTCCTGGTGGGCGCCGTGGTCATCGTCGTCGGGGCCGGGGCCGGCGTGGCCTGGGCGCTGACGCATCGCACCACGCCCAAGAACGCCATCGGGGTGGACGTGACCGCCGCCGTCTCGGTCACCGGACCGGGCTCGGTGTCGGTGTCCTACACCCCCGCCGACGACCCCTCCCTGATCGACTACATCGTCGTCAAACGGCCGTCGCCCGGCGGTCCGTTCACCGCACTGAGCGTTCCCAACGCCACCGGCTCAACGTTCAACCTGACTGCGCAAGGGCCGGGGCGGGCCTGCTACGAGGTCGAGGCGCTCCTGTCCCACCGGCCGAAGACGCCGAGCCCCTCCCTCGACACCTCCAGGGAATGTGTGACCATCCCATGAGCAATGTCCTCCCCGGCGGCCAGGGCATCGGCGCCGAGCACGCAAGCTGGTTCGCAGCACACCACCACACGCTGCTCACCAACATGGAACGGGTCATCCGGGGCAAGACCGACGTACTGCGCCTGGCTCTCGCGTGCTTCTTCGCCGAGGGGCATCTCCTCATCGAGGACGTCCCCGGCGTCGGCAAGACATCGATCGCCAAGACCCTCGCGGCGTCCCTCGACGCCTCCTGGCACCGGGTTCAGTTCACCCCTGATCTTCTGCCTTCGGACATCACCGGGGTATCCATCTGGGAGCAGCCCACGAACAGCTTCCGGTTCCACCGGGGCCCGGTGTTCGCCAACCTGGTGCTGGGCGACGAGATCAACCGGGCGTCGCCCAAGACCCAGTCGGCGCTGCTCGAGGTCATGGAGGAGCGTCAGGTGACCGTCGACGCCGTGAGCTACGCGGTGCCCCGTCCATTCCTGGTCATCGCCACCCAGAACCCCATCGACCTCGACGGCACCTATCGCCTGCCCGAGGCCCAGCTCGACCGGTTCTTGATGCGGATAAGCGTCGGCTATCCCGACGCCGATGCCGAAAGGGCCATCCTCGACCAGCGCGCCGTCGGCGGCGCCGCCCCTGCGGTCACCAGCGTCCTCAGCTTGAAGGTGGTGACCGAGATGATCCGGGTGGCGGCCAACGTCCATGTCGACCCGGCGGTGACGCGCTACGTGGTGTCCCTGGCAGCCGCCACCCGTGATGTCGACGAGATCCGCCTGGGCCTCAGTCCTCGCGGGTCACTGGCGCTGGTGCGGGCCGGTCAGTCCGCAGCCATAGCGGAGGGCCGGTCCTACGTCGTACCCCAGGACATCAAGGCCATCGCCCCTGCGGTGATGGGTCATCGCCTGATCCTGACCTCCGAGGCCGAGGTGGAAGGCCGCCGTGTCGACGATCTGGTCGACGGCATCTTGGCGTCGGTACCCGTACCAACCTCGACATGACCGGCCCGTCGAACCCCGACCCCCGGCGCAGCAGAGCCGTCCGGATCACGCCGACCGGCGCCTCCCTGGTCGCCGGGATCGTCGTCGCCTGGGTCGCCGGCGCCGCCCTCGGCTACCCGGCCCTGGTCGTCGCTGCCGGGGGCGGCGCGATGGCGGTGCTGACCGCCATCGTCTTCGTGTGCTGGCGACCACGAGTCCGGGTGGGCCGGGAGTTCTCCCCGTCCACCGTCACCGCTGGGGAGACCGCCGCCGCTGTGGTCGAGGTCACGAACCTGTCGCGGCTTCGCTCGCCTCCCGTCACGGTGGTCGACGGGGTGGGCAACCAGGACGTGGAGCTCGGTGTGCGAGCCCTGAGCGCCGACCGATCGGCGCTGGTCCGCTACCCCCTGCCCACCGTGCGCCGCGGCCGCGTCCCTCTCGGTCCGCTAAGGATCGTGCGCTCCGACCCTTTCGGGGTCCTGCGGCGTCTTCAAGATCATGGAGGCGGCGACGTCCTGTGGGTGCACGCTCCTCGACACCGGATGGCCCCGTTGCCCTCGGGGGTCATCATGGACCTGGAGGGTCCCGTCAGCGACACCCTGGCTGAGGGCTCGGTCAGCTTCTCGGCGCTACGGGAGTACGTTCCCGGCGACGACCGTCGCCAGATCCATTGGCGATCCACGGCCCGGTTGGGGACGTTGATGGTCCGCCAGCACATCGACACCAACGAACCCCGGGCGACGGTGGTGCTCGACGCCCGAGCGCTGCTGTGGCCGGCCGAAAGCTTCGAGGAGGGGGTCAGCCTGGCTGCGTCGGTCGCCCATTCGGTGAGCGACCAGGGCCATCGTGTCACCCTCCGGATCGTGGGTGAGGACCTCGCCGCCTCCCGGGCTCTCGGAGCGGTCACCATCGACGACCGCTTGGCCGCCGCCCAGACAGTTCAGCGATCCAGCTTCCAATCCCTCTTCAGCGTCATCGAGGCTGCTCCCGCCGGAGGGGCACTGATCCTGGTTACGGGCAGGATGGAGCCGGTCGTGGAGGCCCGACTGGCAGCCCAGGGCCGCCGCTTCTCGCCGGTGGCCGTCTGCTCGGTGGTTGCCGACCGGCAGGCCTCGTGGCGCCGCCGCTCCGGTGTCCGCCTGATCTGTGGACCCGACGCGGCGACGACCGCCGGGGCCTGGAACACCATGGTTCGCTCATGAGCGCCGTCGCCGCCCCGCCCCGTCCCCCCGTCACCGAGGCACCGGCCATCGTCGAGCCGAGGAGCCCGGTGACCACCTTCGACGTGGTGGTCCTGGTGGCCGCCGGCGGCGTCATCGCCTCGATCATCCCGTCGATAACCCCGATCTTCGCCGCCTCCGTCGCCGGCCCGTTGCTCCTCGCCGTCACCGTGCCCACC
>JALZAH010000460.1 GCA_030948425.1 Actinomycetota bacterium | reverse complement strand
CCCTCCAACGCCTCGGTTCCCGACGGTGAGGTCATCATCGAGCGGGGCTCGACGGCCCAGGAGCTCGGTCCCAAGCTCAACCGCTCGGGTGCTGACGTCGTGCGCTTCTTGTTCCAACAAGGTGAGATGGTCACCACGACCCAGTCGTTGACCGACGACATGATCGACCTCTTCGCCGCCGAGGTCGGTGCCGAGGTCCGTCTCGTCGATCCCGGTGAGGAGAACGAGGCCGAGATTCAGGCCAAGTACTTCGATGACGAGGACGAGGATGAGGAGAGCCTCCGGGTCCGCCCGCCCGTCGTTACCGTCATGGGCCACGTTGACCATGGCAAGACGTTGCTGCTCGACCGCATCCGGACCACCAACGTGGTCGCCGGTGAGGCTGGTGGCATCACCCAGCACATTGGTGCCTACCAGGTGGGCGTCAACGATCAGCTCATCACCTTCATCGACACTCCCGGCCACGAGGCGTTCACCGCCATGCGGGCCCGGGGTGCCGAGGTCACCGACATCGTCATCCTGGTCGTGGCCGCCGACGACGGGGTCATGCCCCAGACCACCGAAGCGCTCAACCACGCCAAGGCGGCGGATGTCCCCATCATCGTGGCCATCAACAAGGTGGACCGTGAGAACGCCGACCCCAACCGGGTCATGCAGCAGCTCTCCGAGCGCGGTCTGGTACCGGAGAGCTGGGGCGGCGACACGATCATGGTGCAGGTCTCCGCCTTGCAGAACCTCGGGGTTGACGACCTGCTCGAGCAGGTGCTCGTGGTGGCCGAGCTCGAGGAGCTGCGGGCCAACCCCGAGGGCCGGGCCCGAGGCATCGTCCTCGAAGCCAACCTCGACCCGGGCAAGGGTCCGGTGGCCACCGTCATCGTTGAGGGCGGCACCCTGCGGGTGTCCGACTCGGTCGTGGCCGGGGCGGCGTGGGGCAAGGTCAAGGCCCTCATCGACGACAAGGGTGACAACGTCAAGGAGGCTTCGCCGTCGATGCCCGTGCAGGTGCTCGGCTTCGACAGCGTCCCAGCTGCCGGCGACGAGTTGCGCGTCACCATCAAGTCGAAGACGGCGCGCGACATCGCCGAGCAGCGCGAGGACCGGATGCGGGCCGCCGACCAGCGGCGCACGTCGTCGGCCACTGGCACCGGAGCCAAGCTCGAGGACATCTTCGAGCAGATCCAGCGCGGTGAGACGGCCACGCTGAACCTGGTGCTGAAGGCCGACATGCAGGGCTCGCTCGAAGCGGTCACCGAGAGCCTTCGCAAGCTCGAACGTGAAGAGGTGAAGCTGTCGTTCGTGCACCGGGCAGTCGGCGGTATCACCGAGAACGACGTCAGCCTGGCCGCTGCTTCCAACGCCACCATCATCGGTTTCAACGTTCGCCCGGATCGCAACGCACGGGAGATCGCGTCCAACTCGGACGTGGAGATCCGTACCTACGAGATCATCTACCAGCTCCTCGACGACATCCAAAACGCCATGGTCGGCCTCCTTGCTCCCGAATACGAAGAGGTCATCACCGGTGAGGCCGAGGTCCGGCAGATCTTCCGGGTGCCTCGAATCGGGGCCATCGCCGGTTGCTTCGTTCGACACGGTGTCATCACCCGAGGCTCGAAGGTCCGCTTCCTGCGCGATGGCGTCATCATCTGGAAGGGTGCCATCACCTCACTGCGGCGCGTCAAGGACGACGTCCGCGAGGTCCACGAGAACTTCGAGTGCGGTATCGGACTCTCCAACAACCAGGATCTCCAGGAGGGCGACGTCATCGAGACCTTCGACGAGCGTGAGATCCCCCGGACCTGAGGTCCGCACGCCTGCCGGACCGCTCCCTCCGACGACTTGCGCGTGCACGTAGCCGCCCTACGCGTGGAGTTGCACCTGCGGGCTGTTCATTCCCTCAAGGAGAAGAGGGCGGTCATCAGGCCGGTCCTCGAGGGCTGTCGCCACCGATACTCGGTGGCGGTCGCCGAGGTCGACCACCAGGAACGGTGGCAGCGCGCCACCATCGGCGTGGCTGTGGTTTCCGGTTCTGCGGCGCACGCCAGGCAGGTGCTCGATGCCGTCGAACGGTTCATCTGGTCCTTCCCCGAGCTGGAGGTCAGCTCATGTGGACGTCAATGGCTCGACGCCGATTGAGGGGGTGGGACGGGTGAGCGGTGGACGCCGGCGGGGCCCGACAGGACGGGGCGGCTCTCGTCAGTACCCCCGTTCGGCCCGGGTCAACGAGATCCTCCGGGAGGTGCTGGCCGAGAGCCTCGAACGCATGACCGATCTCGATGAGCGGCTGGGCCTGCTCACCATCACCGCAGTCAGCTGTGACGAGGACCTTCGGCGCGCCACCGTGTGGCTGGCATCGCTCAGCGAGGAGGAGGCAGAGGCCCTGGCCGAGCTGCGGATCCGTCTGCAGGCCGAGATCTCCCGCCAGGTCCGCCTGAAGCGGACCCCCCAGCTGACCTTCCAGGCCGATCCGGCGGTGGCCAGTGGCACCCGGGTGGAGGCCATCCTGCGTGACCTCGACCTGCCGGCCGACGCCGACGCCGACGTCGGAGCCCCACCGGTGCACGGCCAGGACCCGCCGGCCGACCCGAGCTCGTGATCGACGGTCTGGTGGTGGTGGACAAGCCGCCCGGTATGACCAGCCATGACGTGGTGGCCCAGTGTCGGCGTATCTTCCAGCAGCGTCGCGTCGGTCATGCCGGTACGCTCGATCCCGACGCCACCGGTGTTCTCCTGGTGGGCTTGGGTGGCGCTACGCGCCTGCTGCAGTTCCTGAGCGGTCACCCCAAGTCCTACGACGCCGAGGTGGTGCTCGGGGTGGCCACCTCGACGCTCGACTCGTCGGGCACGGCGTCGTTGCGTCGGGACATGACCGGCACCACCCTGGCCGCCGCCCGAACGGCGGCGGCCGAGCTCACCGGCGAGATCGACCAGGTGCCCCCCATGGTGTCGGCAATCAAGATTGGCGGTCGGCGACTCCCCGAGCTGGCCCGGGCGGGGGTGGAGGTCGATCGACCGCCCCGGCGGGTGACGGTGTCGCGCTTCGACGTCGACTGGGCCGAGGACCAAGACGTCGGCCCGCTGGGCGGCGGTCCGGTTCTGGCCGCCTCCGTCGACTGTTCAGCGGGGACGTATGTGCGGACCCTGGCCGCCGACCTGGGTTCAGAGCTCGGCGGGTGTGCCCATCTGCGCAGGCTCCGCCGCCTGGCTGTTGGCGGCTTCGCCGCTCCGGAGGCGGTCCCCCTCGACCAGCTCGGTCCGGGTGCCGTGCTTCCGCCGGCTGGCGCCCTGCGGGGGATGGCCACCGTGTCGGTCAGTGCCGACCTGGCGGTGGCCGTCGGCCACGGCAAGATCCTGGAGACGACCGATCTCGACGTCGATGGTCCCGGGCCTTGGGCTGTCCTCGGAACGGACGGCGACCTGCTCGCCGTCTACCACCCCCACGGCCACGGTCGGGTCAAGCCGGTTGTCGTCATGGCTGTTCGCAGCCTCTAGCCTCTGGCCCGTGCAGGTCCTCCGCTCCCCCGAAGAGGTCGTCCGGCCAGCGGGTGGCTCGGCGGTGACCATTGGTGCCTACGACGGCGTCCATCTTGGTCACCGGGACCTGATCAGGCGCACCCGGGCCGAGGCTGCCCGGCTGGGGGCGACATCGGTGCTGGTGACCTTCGATCGTCACCCGGCGACGATGATCCGGCCTGAATCGGCGCCCAAGCTGCTCACCGACCTCGACCAGAAGCTCGAGCTGCTGGCCGCCACCGGAGTGGCTCTGGCCCTGATCGTTCCTTTCGACGAGGCCCGGGCCCACGAACCGGCCGAGGACTTCGTCCGCACCGTCCTGGCCGACGCCCTCGGGGTCCGCTCGGTGCTGGTGGGCGCTGACTTTCATTTCGGGCGGGGCCGGCGGGGGAATGTGGGCATGCTCACGGCCATGGGCGCCGAGCTGGGTTTCGAGGTGACCGGCATACCGCTGCTCGTCCATGGTGACGAGGCGGTGACGGTCACCTCGACGCGCATCCGAGGCCTGGTGAGCGATGGGCTGGTGGAAGAGGCAGCGGTCCTGTTGGGGCGACCACACCAGGTTCGAGGGGTGGTCGGACAGGGAGACTCACGGGGCCGGGACCTCGGGTATCCCACCGCCAACCTGTCGGTGTTGCCGACGTTGTGCCTGCCCGCCGACGGGGTCTACGCCGGCTGGTACCACCGCCCCGATGGGACGCGCCATCGCAGCGCCCTGTCCCTCGGGAGGCGGCCCACGTTCTACCGAGGCGCCGATCGGTCCCTGCTCGAGGCCCACCTGTTGGACTTCGACGGCGATCTCTACGATGAGGCCGCCTCGGTGGACTTCGTCTCCCGGCTAAGGGGCCAGACCAGGTTCGATTCGGTCGATGAGCTGATCACCCAGATGGATCGGGACGTGAAGGCGACCAGAGAGCTGCTCTCCTGATCGCTCAGGCTGACGATCGGATCAGTCGTCATCGCCTCGGCGCCTCCGCTCCTGCTTGCGGAGGCCCTGGCGACGCTTGGCGTCGAGGCGACGACGCTTGGCGCCGAGGGTCGGCCGGGTCGGCCGTCGGGGGGTTTCGATCCGGAGGGCGCCAGCCAGGCGTGAGGCCAAACGCTCGAGAGCCAGTTCCCGGTTGCGGACCTGTGAACGCCGGTCGCTGGCCGCCACGGCCAGTGAATCACCGAAACGGTCGATGAGGCGTTGGCGCACCGCAGGTGACAGGCTCGGGGACCCGGCGATGTCGAAGCGGACCTCGGCGCGGGTGTTGGACGTGTTCACGTGCTGGCCGCCGGGACCGCCCGAGGAGGAGAACCGCCAGGTCAGCTCGCTGTAGGGGACGGCCACGCCGGGGCGAAGCACCAAGGCCTCGTCGTCAGCCACGAGGGGCCTGGTTGGACTCGGAGGTCGTCGCCTCCGGTACCGCTCGGCTCCCTCTGCCAGCAGTTACGGCCCGACTGCTACCATGGCGTACGGTAGGGCAAGGCCCGGCGGGACCGGGTTCGGACACCCGTTGTGATGTCCTTGTCGCCGCTACCAGACCCATCATCAGAAAGTACCGCGCTGCATGCCAGATAAAGCTGCCACGATTGCGACCTATCGCCTCCACGGGACCGACACGGGCTCGCCGGAGGTCCAGGTGGCCATCCTCAGCGAGCGTATCGCTCACCTGACCGAGCATCTGAAGGTTCACAAGGGTGATCATCACACCCGCCGGGGCCTGATGAAGCTCATCGGCCGACGCCGTCGTCTCCTTGATTACGTCCGAGACAACGACGTCGAGCGCTACCGCGAGCTGATTGCCAAGCTGGGTCTGCGCAGGTAGCCCTCACGAGTGGCCCCTTTGGGGCCACTCGTTCGCGTCGGGGCGAAAGGTGGCTCCGGCGCACCAGTTGTCTTCCACCGAGCGGTGGTGCCGGCCAGCTGCCAGTCGAGAGGTTCTCCCCCGAAGGGGGCGCCTGCCGACTGGGAACTGGCTTCCGCCGCTCCGAATCCCCCGGCGGGGCCGGGGGCCGAAAGGAGTGTGCGCCATGCAAGGTGCCACATCCGTATCAACACCGATCTCGGGTACGGCCGAGACGCTGACCTTCGAGACCGGGCTGTTGGCCCAGCAGTCCCAGGGAGCGGTGGTTGGTCGCATCGGCGACACCACCGTCCTGGCCACGGCCAACGCCTCCTCGGGCCTGCGGGAGGGGATCGACTTCTTTCCCCTCACCGTCGACGTCGAGGAGCGCATGTACGCGGCCGGCAAGATCCCCGGTTCGTTCTTCCGCCGGGAGGGCCGACCGTCGGATCAGGCCGTCCTGACCTGCCGGCTGATCGACCGACCGTTGCGTCCCAGCTTCGCCGAGGGCTACCGCAATGAGACCCAGGTCGTCATCACCGTTCTGGGTGCCGATCAGCGCAACCCTCACGACGTCCTGGCCATCAATGCCGCCAGCGCCGCGCTGATGCTCTCAGGCATACCCTTCGAGGGTCCCCTGGGCGCCGTGCGCATCGCCTACAACGCCGAAGGCGATTGGATCCCGCATCCCACCTACCAGGACGGTGATGACTCGGCCTTCGAGCTCGTGGTGGCCGGCCGCCAGCTCGACGATGGCGGCGTGGCCATCATGATGGTCGAGGCCGGCGGGACCGAGGCCGCCTGGGAGCTTTACCAGTCCGGCGCGCCCAAGGTCACCGAGGAGGTCATCGCCGAGGGCCTGGAGTCCGCCAAGACCTGGATCCGCGAGTCCATCGAGTTGCAACGTGAGCTGGTGAGCAGGGCCGGCAGCCGCCCACCGCTGGCCTTCGAGGCGCAGCGCGACTACAGCGACGACATTCTCGGGCGGGTCGCCGCCGTCGGCAGCGACCGCATCGAGACGGTGACGACGATCACCGCCAAGGCCGAGCGGGAGGCCGCCACCTCCGAGGTCACCAGGGCCATCGTGGCCGAGCTGGCCGGCGAGTTCGAGGGCCGGGAGCGTGAGATCAAAGCTGCGGTTCGGGCCCAGACCAAGAAGCTGGTCCGGTCGCGCATCGCCGCCACCGGTGTCCGCATGGATGGGCGGGGTCCCGCCGATCTGCGGCCGGTGTCGGCCCAGGTCGGTCTTCTGGCCACGGCGCACGGCTCTGGTCTGTTCCAGCGGGGCGAGACCCAGGTCCTCAACGTGACCACGCTCGGCATGCCACGCATGGATCAGCTGCTCGACACCGTCGGCATCGATCTGAAGAAGCGCTACATGCACCACTACAACATGCCGCCGTCCGCCAACGGCGAGACCGGGCGGGTGGGCAGCCCCAAGCGCCGAGAGATCGGGCACGGCCTCCTGGCCGAGCGAGCCCTGCTGCCCGTCGTCCCGCCGATTGAGGAGTTTCCCTACGCTCTTCGCCTGGTCTCGGAGGTCCTGGCCTCCAACGGTTCCACGTCCATGGCCTCGGTGTGTGGCTCGTCGCTGTCGATGATGGACGCCGGCGGGCCCATCAAGGCGCCGGTGGCCGGCATCGCCATGGGCCTGGTCTTCGCCGAGGGCAA
>JALZAH010000430.1 GCA_030948425.1 Actinomycetota bacterium | reverse complement strand
ACGGGGCCGAAAGAGGTCGACGGGCTGGCGGCGGAGGGAACGTGGCGCTCCCACCAGGTGCCGCTGGCCAAGGTGCGGGACAATCCCGAGCATCTGCGCCAGCTCGACGACTGGCTCCGCAGCTACCGCCCCGAGGAGCTGTTCGACGACGCCGGGACGCTGATCCCGGAGCTGGCGGAGCTGGCGCCGGTCGGGTAGCGCCGGATGAGTGCCAACCCCCACGCCAACGGTGGCCAGGTGCTGCAGCCGCTGCTCCTGCCGGATTTCCGCGTCTACGCCGTGGCCGTGGACAAGCCGGCCACCACATTCGACGAAGCGACCCGGGTACTCGGGACGTTCCTGCGCGACGTGGTCCGTGACAACCCCGACACCTTCCGGCTCATGGGACCGGACGAAACGGCGAGCAACCGGCTGGGGGCGGTGCTGGAGGAGACCGACCGGGTGTGGGAAGGCGAGCGGCTCCCCACCGACGACCACCTGGCGACGTCCGGTCGGGTCATGGAGGTTCTCTCCGAGCACCTGTGCCAGGGATGGCTGGAGGGGTACCTGCTCACCGGCCGCCACGGCATGTTCTCCTGTTACGAGGCCTTCATCCACATCATCGACTCCATGGTGAACCAGCATGCCAAGTGGATGAAGGTGACCAACGGCATCCCGTGGCGGCGACCCATCGCCTCGCTGAACTACCTGCTGACCTCGCACGTGTGGCGCCAGGACCACAACGGCTTCTCCCACCAGGACCCCGGGTTCATCGACCACCTCGTCAACAAGAAGGCCGAGATCGTGCGGGTCTATCTACCTCCGGACGCCAACACGCTGCTGTCGGTGGCTGACCACTGCCTGCGCAGCCGGCAGTACATCAACCTGATGGTGGCCGGCAAGCAGCCGGCCCTGTCCTACCTGAGCATGGACGAGGCGGTCGCCCACTGCACCCGGGGACTGGGGATCTGGGAATGGGCCAGCAACGACCAGGTCGACGGGACCGCCGCGCTCCCCGACGTGGTGATGGCCTGCGCGGGCGACGTCCCTACGCTCGAGACGCTTGCCGCCACGGCACTGCTACGCCAGCACCTGCCCGAGCTGAGGGTGCGGGTCGTCAACGTCGTCGACCTCATGCGCTTGGAGCCTGACAGCCAGCATCCTCACGGGCTCAGCGACGCCCAGTTCGACGCCCTGTTCACGCCGGACCGGCCGGTCATCTTCGCCTACCACGGGTATCCGTCCCTCATCCACCGGCTCACCTACCGCAGGGCCAATCATGCCAACATCCACGTGCGCGGGTACAACGAGGAGGGCACCACGACCACCCCCTTCGACATCGTGATGCTGAACGACCTCGATCGCTTCCACCTGGTCATCGACGTGATCGACCGGGTGCCGGCTCTCGGCGCGGCGTCAGCGCATCTGCGCCAGCGAATGGTGGACGAGCGGCTTCGCGCCCGGGCCTACACCCGTGCCCACGGCGAAGACGACCCCGCCATCAGCGGCTGGACATGGCCGTACTGAGCCGAGGCGGATCGCCCCTGGGGGCGGTCACTGCCGAGTGGCCCAACGGTGCCGTACCCCGCTCGCCAGTTGCGCTGTGCCGTCACCTCGCAGGCACCACGGCCCTCAGGGCGGCGACCACGGTTGCAGCATGGGTGAGGGGGAGATCGTGGCCAGCATCGACCACGACGGTCACCTGCAGTCCGGGATGACGCCTGGTCAGCTCGCGCAGATGAGCGACGTCGGGCACCCGGTCGTGGTCGCCGGCCAGAAGCTGAACCGGGGCCGTGACGGCCGCCAGCCACACGTCGCCTCGGGCGGCGAGCAAGAGGTGCTCGAGGGTCTGGGAATAGGAGCTCCACGAATGCTGCAGACCGTCGAGCAGGATCGGCGTCGGTATCGACGGTCGCGCTAGACGCGCCAGGCGCGCCGCCGTTCGGGGATGGCCGCAGGTCCAACCGCATACCCGACGCGCTCGCCGGTTGCCGGACGCGAACTGGCGCTCGAGCCACCCCAGGCGGGATATGCCGGAGCGTGCCGAGGCTGCGTCGGCATACAGGGGAGGTCCGGCACCGACGATGGCCGCGACCCGATCGGGGTGGCGAACCGCCAGCGCCAGAGCGACGAGACAGCCGAGAGAATGGGCACCGACGACCGCCGGTTCCACGATGCCGAGCTCGTCGAGGCACCCGACGATGGCGTCGGCATGGTCGTCCGCGGTGTAACCCGTCGTTGGACGTTGGGACCGTCCGAATCCCAGCAGGTCGGGCACGACGATCCGCCCCGCGGCGGTGAGCCCGTCGTACGCAGCGCCCCAGTAACGGCCCGAGCCGCCGAGGCCGTGAACGAGGAGAAAGGGGCGCCCGCTTGTGCCCAGGGTACGAACGGACAGCCGGCCGGCCATCCGCTCTTCACCCCGGCCGGGCGCCCACGGGATCGCCGCCGGCCGTCGGGTCCTCATCTAGTCGGTGATCGTCCCAGCTATAGGTAGTCGCGGGGGTTCTGGGCCGTGCCATCCACCCGCACCTCGAAGTGCAGGTGGTTGCCTGTCGAGAACCCCGTGGACCCGACATAACCGATGGTCTGGCCCTGGGACACCTGTTGGCCCTCTGAAACTGCCAGGCGGGACTGGTGGGCGTAGGCAGTGGCGAAACCGCCGCCGTGATCGATGACCACGAAGTTCCCATAGCCGCCGTTCGGCCCGGCCGACACCACCACCCCGTCCTTCG
>JALZAH010000127.1 GCA_030948425.1 Actinomycetota bacterium | reverse complement strand
CCTACGAACAACGGCGTCGCAACCCCGTCCGGCTGGCTCGCGACGTGTGGGGGGACCTCCCGAAGACTGGGGACGAGGGTGCGAGGGTATTGATACGACAACGCCCGGATCTTGTCTGCGAAGTAGCGTGCACCGGCAATCCGGCTGATATTGACACTGTGGAGGATCTGACCCGATGGAGCTGAACAACGATTTCCGGGTGGGCGTGGACCGAGATACAACGTGGAATGTGCTCACGGACCTGGAGCGCATCGCTCCGCTTCTCCCCGGAGCCCAGCTCCAAGAGGTGGAAGGCGACGAGTATCGAGGGATCGTCAAGGTCAAGGTCGGCCCCATCCAGGCTCAGTACAAGGGCACAGCCACCCTGGTGGAAACCGACCAGTCGGCTGGGAAGATGGTCATGAAGGCGTCCGGTCGCGATACTCGCGGTCAGGGCAACGCCAGCGCCACCATCACCCTGACGATGACGGCAGACGGAGACGGGACCAAGGTCAGCGCCAACACCGACCTGACGATCAGCGGCAAGGTCGCCCAGTTCGGACGGGGTGTCCTGGCCGACGTGAGCAGCAAGCTGATCGGGCAGTTCGTCGACAACCTGGAGGCCGACCTCAACTCCGGCGGTCAGGAGGTCGCGGCGCATCCGGGGGCATCGAGCCCGGGTCCCGATGATGAGGTGCCGGACCAGGCGGCCGCTGAGGCACTGGTGGGCAAGGCTGAGAGGGCCGAGACCAACGGCTCCACCGGGTCCAGCGAGACGGCATCAGGCCCGGTGGGCCCCGGGACGACGGCGCCGACGACGACGGGCACCACCTCGACATCGGGGGGGATCACGGCGGCGGCCAGCGACAGGCCATCGGGCCCTCGCAAGATTCAATCGGCTGAACCACAGCCTGTCGACCTCTTCGATGCCGCCGGCAACACCGTGGTGAAGCGGGTGGCTCCCCTCGTCGGTGCTCTCCTGCTGATCCTGCTTGCTCTCCTGCTCCGCCGCCGGCGGAAGACGACCGCTTCGGCCAAGGCCGCCGCCAGGGTGAACGCCGCCCTGTCCTCCCTGCCCGACACCGACGCGCTGGTCGGAGCCGGGCGCAAAGCCCGCAAGCAGGCCGCCAAGCATGGGCGCAAGGCCGGCAAAGTAGCCGCCGCACAGGGCCTCAAGGCGGGGAAGCAGGCGGCGGTGCGGGGTCGCGAGGCCAAGAAGCAGGCAGCAGTGCAGGGAAGTAGGGCGACGAAGCAGGCGGCGGTGCACGGCCGCAAGGCCGCGAAGCGAGGCCGCCAGGCGGCGACGTCGGCTGGCCACGTCGCCAGGGGCGCGTCCCGCCAGGCAACCAAGCGTGGTCAGAAGGCGGCGGTCGAGGCCCAGAAGCGAAGTCGCCGAGTCGGCTCACCGGCACCGGCCGGCTGACTGGCGCCCGTCGACTCAGCGTCATCCAGCGGCGGCAGGAGGGGACGCCTGCCGCCACCATCTCGGCCGCCTCTACGCTACGGCTATGCCTGATCGACCCCTCACCCTCATGGCGGTGCACGCCCACCCCGACGACGAGGCGACCAGCACCGGGGGGGTCTTGGCTCGCTACAGCGCCGAGGGCGTCCGCACGGTGCTCGTCACCTGCACCGACGGTGCCTGCGGGGACGGTCCCGGCGGGGTCAAGCCAGGTGAGCCCGGCCACGACCGACAGGCGGTTGTTGCGCTGCGGGCCAAGGAGCTCGAGGCCAGCTGCATCATCCTCGGCGTCAACCACCTCGAGCTTCTCGAGTACCGGGACTCGGGGATGATGGGCTGGTCGCAGAACGAGGAGGCCGGCTCGTTCTGGACGGCTCCGGTCGACGAGGCCGCTGACCGCCTGGCCGCACTCATGGAGCACTACCGACCCGACGTGGTTGTCACCTACGACCCCAACGGCTTCTACGGCCACCCCGATCACATCCAGGCCCATCGGATCACCATGGTGGCGGCCGAGAAGACAGGCATCCCGGCCAAGGTCTATTGGACGACGATCCCACGGTCCCGCATGGGTGAGTTCCGACAGCGGATGCGCGACGCCGGAGTGGACATGCCCGACGCCGAGCCGTCCGACGCCGAGCCGTCCGCCGCCGAACCGGAGGGCGGTGAGGTCAACGCCGAGCAGGGTCCACCCATGGGATCACCCGACGAGGACATCGCCGCCTGGGTGGACGTGTCCACGTTCGCTGACCGCAAATACGACGCCCTGGCCGCTCACGCCAGCCAGGGCGACAACATCTTCTTCCTGCGCATGGGCAGGAAGGTCTTCGCCGAGCTCATGGGTGGCGAGGTCTTCCTTCGGGCCGTGGACCGTACCGGTGCACCCCTCCCTGAGGACGATCTGTTCGCCGGGCTTCGCTGAGTCCCAGTGGGCGTGGGGGACGCGTCCGGGCGGCACCGTGCCGGAAAAGCCGGCCACGGTGCTAGCCTGCCTGAACCGCCGCGGGGTGGAGCAGTCTGGTAGCTCGTCGGGCTCATAACCCGAAGGTCGTTGGTTCAAATCCAACCCCCGCCACCAAGAAGCAGCAGTTCAGGGCCGGTCTTTCGGGACCGGCCTTCTGCTGTTCGGGGCCGTGTCAAACGTGCGTCAAACACACGAGGCCGGACTAGGAGGTGTCGTATCATGATGCGCGTGGCGTATGAGCGCATCACCGTGGATCCGCACAAGATGCGGGGCCTGCCGATCATCCGCGATACGCGAGTGACGTTCAGCGCGGTGCTGGGCCAACTGGCGGCCCGTCGGACGGTCGGTCAGGTCCTGGAGGACTATCCCTACCTCGAGCCCGAGGACGTCTATGACGCCCTTGCCTTCGCGGCGGCGGCGATGCAGGAACGGGAGCTACCGGTCGTCGACCCCGTGTGAGGCTACTGGTTGATGCCTGCCTGTCCCCGGAGGTGGCGGCGGGCCTCGGGGAGGCTGGGCAGGATGCGGTGCACGTGTTCGACTTGGACTTGGCGCGCGCTACGGACGCGCAGATAATGACTTGGGCACGCCAAGAGGACCGAGTTGTGGTGCCTGCGGATGCCGACTTCGGCGCTTTGCTGGCGGGAAGCGGGGAGAGCGGCCCTTCGGTGGTGCTGTTGCGGTCTGGTGACGATCTCACTCCGGGTCAGCAGACGTTCCTTCTGACGGCGAACCTGCCCGCGGTGAGCCAAGACCTTGAGCAGGCGGCCGTTGTCGTGCTCGGTCGCGGTCGCGTCCGGGTTCGACCTCTGCCTATCGAACGTTCGCCGTAGCCTGCTCGCCGCGATTCGGTCTGGTGCACCTCTTGACACCAACCGAGCGAGCGCAGCGAGCTCAGGCGGTAGCGAGACGCCGAAGGCGTCTCGTGTCTCTGGCCCTGGAGATGCGACGGTGGGCCTGGC
>JALZAH010000405.1 GCA_030948425.1 Actinomycetota bacterium | reverse complement strand
CCACGACACCACCCAATACGCCTGCAACCGGGTCGAAGCTGATCACGGGCGACTCAAGGCCAGGCTTCGACCGATGCTTGGACTCAAACTCGACCGGACTGAATTGGTCGTGATCGCCGGGACACGGGGGACGTCCCTTGACGTGGTGTAGGTGGGCGGTAGAGGGGGGTCCACCATTTGGGTGGGTCACCGGCGTGATCTTCGGTGTGTTCCTAGCTGAGACCACAAAGGAGATACGCCGGTGACCCTCACCGATTCTGACCTGTCCGACCTGCTCGCTGCGTTGAAGGCGGGCGAGATGACCGACTCCATCCGCACCAGCTTGGAGTGGGTGCTGCAGCAGCTGATCGAAGCCGAAGCGACGGCGTTCATCGGCGCCGGCCGCCACGAACGTTCCGAGGCGCGGACGACGCAGCGCAACGGGCACCGTCTGCGGTTGTTGTCGACGCCGGCGGGGGATGTGGAGCTCGGGATCCCGAAGCTGCGGCAGGGGTCGTTCTTTCCGAGCTTGTTGGAGCGGCGCCGCCGGGTCGACCGGGCCTTGTACGCGGTGGTGATGGAGGCGTGGGTGCACGGTGTGTCAACCCGCAAGGTCGACGACCTGGTCAAAGCGCTCGGGGTCGCCAGTGGGATCTCCAAGTCTGAGGTGAGCCGGATCTGTGCCGAGTTGGATCGTGATTTGGAAGCGTTCCGGACCCGCCGCCTCGATCACGTCGAGTTCCCCTACGTGTTCGCCGACGCCACCTACGTCAAAGGCCGCGTCGAGGGCCGGGTCGTGTCCCGCGCCGTGGTGGTCGCCACCGGCGTGACCGCTTCAGGGGACCGTGAGGTCCTCGGCGTGGATGTCGGTGACTCCGAAGACGGGGTGTTCTGGACGGCGTTTCTGCGCAACCTACGAGCCCGAGGCCTCAGCGGCGTCCAGCTGGTGATCTCCGATCACCACCTTGGTCTCAAGGCGGCTATCGGCGCGGTGTTCGTTGGTTCGGCGTGGCAACGGTGCCGGGTGCATTTCATGCGCAACGTCTTGTCCCGGGTCCCCAAAGCCTCCGCGGAGATGGTCGCCGCCGCGGTGCGCACCGTTTTCGCCCAACCCGACGCCGGCCATGTCCGTTCCCAGCTCGACGAGGTCGTCGCCATGCTGCACGCCAAGTTCCCCGACGTCGCCGCCATGCTCGCCGACGCCGCCGAAGACCTCGTCGCGTTCACCGCGTTCCCCCAGGCCCACTGGCGCAAGATCTGGTCGACCAATCCGCTCGAGCGGCTCAACGGCGAGATCAAACGCCGCACCAACGTCGTCGGCATCTTCCCCAACGACGCCTCCGTGGCCCGCCTCGTCACTGCCGTCATAGTTGAGACCCACGACGAATGGGCCGTCGCCGAACGCCGCTACCTCTCCGAAGAATCCATGGCCAACATCAACAAACCAACCCCTTCCGCCACCCTCGACCACGAGCCGCCCCACGCCATCACCAACTGAGCAACAATGACCCCACATCGACAATCACCACATCGCCGACCTACACCACCCCACGGGGCTCGATCCCCCGCTCCGCGCTGAGATGACGTCGCGAGATATCCCGGACTCTTGTCAACCCGGTCGAGTTGCCACTTCCTGGTCGTAGGCCGGTGACGTCGACACTGCGCTCGACGAGTTCCACACTGCGGCGGCGCGAACGAACGATCTCCGTGAACGGAACTACCTCACGATGCGAGCGGCGCGACTGGCGTCCGATGCTGCCGACCTGCGTTCAACGGTGAGGGCGGCGGCATTACACGCCGGTCGCGTTTCGCGACGTTCAGCCGTCACGCTGGAAGTGCTTGCTGAGCGTGTCGATCTGTCCCTGGTAGTTAGAACCGACGTCGGCTCCGTACAGGCGCTCGGGGACATCGAGCATGCGCTCGTAGGTGAGCTTGCAGACCCTCTGGCCGTGCTCGATCATGAACGGCACATCGTGGGCGCGGACCTCAAGGGCGGCGCGGGAGCCGGCGAGCGTGGCGTCGTGGGCGTAGCCGAAACCTGGGTCGAAGAAGCCGGCGTAGTGGGTGCGCAACTCACCGGCGGTCGGATCGAAGGCGGTCATCTCGGCGGCGAGGTGGGGTGGGACCTGCACCCCCTCCTCGGACAGCAGCAGGTAGAACCGTTCGGGATCGAGCACGATGCGGTCTCCGTCCTCGCGGAGCACGGGCTCCCAGTACTCCTCGACCCGGTGGGTGCCGATGTCGGCGACGACGATGCGCGGCGTGTTGGGCTTGGCCCGGTAGCCGACGCGCCGATCCTTGTCACCGCGCAGGTCGAGGCTCAGGAAGAGCCCATCCGCCGTGGCCAAGGCGGCTTCCGGAAGGCCGGCACCGTCGCGGAAGAGGAGTGGGTTGCGGGAGTGCTCGTCGCGCAGTTCGCCGTCGGTGAGCTGCGAGCGGCCGATGACCAGGCGCAACTGGTTGAGCGCCAGTCCCTGGCGCACCCGCACCGCAAAGGAGAGGGGCACTACCTCTAGGTAAAGGGGTCCCTGATAACCGGGGGTTATCTCGTCGAAGCGGTAGCTGTGGTCGGTGATGACCCGGGTGAACACGTCGAGCCGTCCGGTCGAGCTCTTGGGGTTTGCCCGGGCGCGGAGGTGCTCCGGCAGAGCGAGGCGCTCGAGGAGGGGAATGAGGTAGGGGCGGTTCGGTTCGAGCACGGCACCGTCGTCGCGCAGGTCCAGCTCGTCGATCACGAGCGGCTTCATCTTGGTATCGACCGTCTCGGTGTCCGGCAGGAAACTGCAGCGCAACCGGTAGGCGCGATCGCCAAGGCGCAGGTCGAGGCTGGCCGGCTGAACCGATGCCGCCGGCACCTTGAACTCACCGGCGTCCAGGTACCCGGCTCCGACCGCCTCCGAGATCATCTGTGACGGCAACACGCCGCGGGCGCCCGCCGGCAGATCGAGGAGGGACAAGGCAGAGGGACCATCGGCCGGCACCTCCAGATGATGGCACCCGTCCGGGCAGCTCTCGAGAGCGAGCACGCAACCAACCAGTCACGGCGCCGGCAACATGCAGGTA
>JALZAH010000392.1 GCA_030948425.1 Actinomycetota bacterium | reverse complement strand
GCACCTGGGCTCCGTGCACCAGGGCCTGAGCCAGCTTGCCCAGGGCAATGTAGCCGTCAGGGATGAGAACGGCGCACGTCAGGCCTGCCCGGGCGGCGTAGGCGGCGGCCGACGCCGAGGTGTTGCCTGTCGACGAGCAGATCACCGCCTTCGAGCCCTCCTCGAGGGCCTTGGTGATGGCCAGGGTCATCCCCCGGTCCTTGAACGATCCTGTGGGATTGGCTCCCTCGACCTTCAACAGAACCCGGGCGCCGAGACGTTCGGACAGTCGGGGCGCCTCGATCAGCGGCGTGCCCCCTTCGAACAGGGTGACCACCGGGGTGTCCCCGGTTACTGGCAGATGAGCCCGGTACGCCTCGATGACGCCCGGCCAGCGCCTGGTCATCCGGCGTCGACGACCCGGATGACCCCCCCCACCCCCTCGACTACGTCAAGGCCCCGAAGCTCATGGAGGCAACCCTGCACGTCCCGCTCCAAGGCCGGGTGGGTGATGAACACCAGGCGGGCGCCGCCGGCGGCCCCGGTGCGCTCCTGCTCCATGGACCGGACGGAGACCTGGTGGCGACCGAGGACGCCGGCGACGGCGTGCAGGACGCCGGGCCGGTCGGTCACCGACACCGTCAGGTAATAAGCCGAGCTGAGATCGTCGAAGGGTCGCAACGGGACCTCACGCAGGGCCAAGGTGCGACCGGCGCCCCCGCTGGTCAGGTTGTGGGCGGCGTCGAGAAGATCGCCGAGCACGGCGCTGGCCGTGGGCATCCCGCCGGCCCCCCTTCCCAACAGCATCAGCTCGCCGACTGCCGCCCCCTCGATGAACACAGCGTTGAACGAGTCGCGCACCGAGGCCAAGGGGTGATCGGCCGGAACCATCGCCGGGTGGACCCGCACGGCGATCGCCGGATCGGGACCCTCGTCGTGGTGGATGAGGGCCAGGAGCTTGATCACAAAACCCAGCCGCCTGGCCACGGCGATGTCGGCGGCAGTGATGTCGCTTATGCCCTCGCGATAGACGTCGCCGGCCACCACCCGGGCTCCGAAGGCCACGTTGGCCAAGATGGCAGCCTTGGCGGCGGCGTCAAACCCCTCTACGTCGGCCGTCGGGTCCCGCTCTGCGTACCCGAGGCTCTGGGCCTCGGCCAGGGCGTCGTGGTATGAGACAGACGAGTCATCGGTCATCCGGCTGAGGATGAAGTTCGTCGTACCGTTGACGATTCCCATGACCCGCTGGATGCGTTCGCCGGCGAGAGACTCGCGCAGGGGCCGGATGAGCGGGATGGCGCCCGCCACAGCCGCCTCGAAGAGCAGGTCCACGCCTGCGGTGGCGGCCGCCTCGAACAGCTCCGGACCGCAGTTGGCCAGGAGCTCCTTGTTGGCGGTCACGACCGGCTTGCCGGCCTTGAGAGCCTCGAGGATCAGGCTTCGAGCCGGTTCGATGCCGCCGATGACCTCGACCACGACATCGATGTCGGAGTCGGAGACCACGGTGTGGGCATCGGTGGTGAGCAGATCTTCGGGCACGACCACCTCACGTTGCCGGGCTCGGCTGCGCACCGCTACGGCCCCCAACTCCAGGCGCTGGCCGGTCTTGGTGGCGATCCGCTCGGCATCATCGACGATGAGTCGGGCCAGCGCCCCCCCAACGTTGCCGCAGCCGAGCAAACCCACGCGCAGTGGCCTCGTCTCCATCACCGAAAGGGTACCCGGCGAGGCCGGGTCATCTCTCCGGGGCCACATCATCCGTCAGGCCCCCCACTCAGGACCGAATGCCTCGTCGATGTCCAAGGCCACCAGGTCGTCGTACGACTCCCGACGCACGACCAGGCGGGCCCGTCCTTGGCTGGCGAAGACCACCGGCGGGCGCGGCACCTTGTTGTAGTTGGAAGCCATGGAGTGGCCGTAGGCACCGGTCACGGGGGTCACGAGCACATCGCCGATGGCGATGGAGACCGGCAGACGAGCGTCGCGCACGACGATGTCACCCGACTCGCAATGCTTGCCGACCACGGTGGCCGTCGACGGGCGAGCGGCCAGCCCGTCGGTGGCCGCGAAGGCCTCGTAACCGCTGCCATAGAGCACCGGGCGGGGGTTGTCGCTCATCCCGCCGTCCACGCTGACATAGGTCCGTACCCCAGGGATGACCTTGATCGTCCCCACCGTGTAACAGGTGACAGCGGCGTCGGCCACGATGGAGCGGCCAGGCTCTGCGGTGAGCCGGACCGACGGGTCAAGACCGGCCTTGAGCCCCGCAGCACGTACCGTCCGGGCCCAGTCGGTGATCGAAGGGGTGGGCTCGCCGGCGACGTAGCCGACGCCCAGCCCGCCTCCCACACACAGCTCCGAGAGCCCGAGCTGGCTCACGAGGGGGGCGACCGTCTCGAGGGCGAGAGCGAAGAACTCCGGTTCGAAGATCTGTGAGCCGATGTGCACGTGCAGCCCGACGAGGCGGACAGCGCTCGACGGCGATGACAACCGGGCGGCGATGGCGGCAGCGGCCCCCGATCCCAGACCGAAACCGAACTTCGAGTCGTCCTGACCCGTCCTCACGTACTCATGGGTGTGAGCCTCAATGCCCGGCGTCACCCGGACCAGCACATCCGGGCGGACCCCGACCTGAGGCGCCAGGCGATCGAGGCGGTCCGCCTCGTCGAACGAATCCACCACGATCCGACCCACGCCCACCTCGAGCGCTCGGGTCAGCTCGATATCGGACTTGTTGTTGCCGTGCAGCACCAGGCGTTCCCCAGGAACCCCGGCGACCAGAGCCACGTGAAGCTCCCCGCCGGTCGACACATCGATCGACATCCCCTCCTCGACGGCCAGCCGGGCCATGGCCGTGCAGAGGAAGGCCTTGGACGCGTAGGCCACCCCGTCACCCCAGGCGGTCACTGCCTCCCGACACCGCCGGCGGAGATGGTCCTCGTCGTAGACGAACACCGGGGTGCCGAATCGGCCGCACAGCTCTGCGACATCGACACCGGCAATGGACAGGCGTCCGTCGGACCCGAACTCGGCGCCATCGGGAAGGAGGGACGGCTCGACCGGCGCGTCCGAGGACCGCTCGGCGGTGACATCGAGTCGGGGAGCGTCGGACCGTCCAGGGGTCACGAACCGGGTTTGGGCTGAAGCCCGGGCTGGGGCTGGGGGTCGGGGGCAGGATCCGGCTCGGGGTCGGATAAGAGGGCAGCCACCTCTTCGAGCAGCTCCAGCGGATCGAAAGGCTTGGTCACATAGACGTTGGCCAGCGCCTCACCAGCCAGCACGTCGTTGGACTGGGCCTTGGCTGACAGGAACACGATCGGTACCCCGGCGGTGGCTTCGTGCGCCCGCAGTCGGCGGGCCACCTCCAGCCCGTCCAGATGAGGCATCATCACGTCGAGCAGGATGACGTCAGGGGGCCTGTCGATAGCCGAGTCCAGGCCGGTCTGGCCGTCGAGGGCAGTGCTCACCTCGTAATCGTCCATCTCGAAGTTGACTCTCAGCAGTTGCACGATGACGGCGTCGTCATCGATCACCAACACACGCTTCGCCGTCGACCTCGCTCCGGGTGGACCCACGAAGCCAATGTAGGCGAGCCGTTGCGACACCTCGTCGCGGTTTGCACGATCCGCCGGAGCCTGGCGGCTAGGGTGAGGAGACCGGCGTAGCAGACCAGTTGCCTCGCAGGACAAGGGCCCTCGTAGCTCAGGGGATAGAGCACCGGCCTCCGGAGCCGGGTGCGCAGGTTCGAATCCTGCCGGGGGCACGGACAAACTGCCTGGTCACTGGGGGTAAAAGGCCAGCACTGTCCTCCTCCGAGTGCCAGCAAGCCACCGATAGGCCACAAAAGGGCCACATTCGCAGCGGCATCTCGCGGACGATTGCGGTCCGTGCGAGCCAGGACCGGTACCACCCAGGCGCTCTCGGCTCTCTTGGTACCGGCGCAGAAACCCCTGCCGAACGACCAAGGGCAAGCGGCGCCACCGACTCCGTCAACCCGGTATGGAATTCGCGATCAAAGGCCGCCGAGGGCAGCGAAGCCTCGGGCACCCCATCATGGGCGGCTCCACCAATCGGGCGTGCCTACTGCGCATTGGCCTCACGTCCTACTGGCGATTCGCCACCCCATCGACGAACTCCACGCCGTCTGACCCGATTCTCCTCCACCATCACGCCGTGGCGCACCCACAACGCCCGCCGTGCTGCGTATCAGATGCTTGTCGGCGATCCTGGCGCTCCGGCCGTGTACGACAGATGAGATAGTGCCCATCAAGACGGCGGACAGTGAGGCAGCCTGGTGATATGGAGATTGCGTCGTTGCGTGCTCACCAGAGGCTAGGGGGGCCCCGTCGTGAGACGGGTGGCTATCCCAGTGGCAATGGGGGCACTCCTGCTTGTCATGGCCGCCTGCAGCCCCTCCGGTGGGATCAACAGCAGCCTTCCCGGGACGACCGCTCCCGGTGTTCCCGGGGTCCCGTCGACGACGAGGGTCACTCCCCTCGGCCCCGCATCGTCCGGTAACGGGATGTTCCCGACCTTCTTGACCGTGGCAAGCACCGGCTCAGTCACAAAAGGGAAACAGCTGATCCGCTACCCCGTCAACCAGTTGCAGGTGCGTTCGGTCCACTCCGGGGCCGTGGAGAAGACGGTGCTGCGCAGTCTTGGAAGGATCAGCGCTGTCGTTAACCGCGACGGCTCGATTCTCGCCGCCATCGACTACGGCTGCCGGTCGGTTCTCGAACGCGTCGATCCGGCCACGGGCCGCGCCAGGGTGGCGCGAACCGTTCCCGGTTGGGTCAGCGACATCGCTCTGAGCCCAAACGGAGCCGAGCTCGCCTACCTCACCTACCCGCGTTCGTCCACGCAGCCGTGCACTCCGAGCAAGCAGCCCGCATCCCCACAACCATTCGAAGTCAGCGCCGGGCCCGCCGGGTTCCTCCCGAACGTGCTTGTCGTCATGAATCTCGCCACCGGTGCCGTCCGTACGGCGCAGACGGACGCACCCGGGCATCCTTTGTCGCGCCTGTCGTGGAGCCCCGACGGCTCCGAGCTCAGCGTCGGCTACGACGCCGGCGACTCAAACGCAGAGGTCATCGCCGTCGTGCCGGCAACCGACCTCGCCGTGACAGCTTGGCATCAGATTGTCGCCCCGGCCGGCTGCGGCTGGGCCAGTCCTGCCTGGGCTGCCGGTGGGATCATCGCTGCGGAAGGCTGCGGGCCGAACGGCCCTTCGCTCTCGCCCACCCAACTCGTCGAGCTGAGCAGCGCCGGGAACGTCATGGCCCACTGGCCCCTCCCGGCCTGCATCGACGGCATCACCGCCATAGCTGACCCGACTTTCAAACAGGTCCTGGTACAAGAAGACATCGGCTACGGCACCGGTCCCCCATGCGGCATCCCCACCCCCGGCACTAAAGGCGCCGGATCGATAACGCCCGTGCCGTTCGATACAAGCCGATTCCCTACTTCTCGTCAGGCAGCGGAGGTTTTGGATCACCTCGGGTTTCGCTGCCCAGATGGGCTCCCTACGCGCCCCCTGGAGCTGGGGCGTGGTAGTGCATGAGGTTGCTGGCGCTGATCTCAGCGGCCTCCGCGCTGATGTTAACCACCGCCGTCGTGGCGCCAGATCGGCCATGAGGCGGGTCGGGGCGCCTGGCGCCCCAGAAGGCTCGAGGGGTGGTTGCAGCGTCGGTCCGCCTAGGAGGCCGTTCCGAAGCGTACCGATGCACTCACCGAACGTCGAGCTGCGGTAGCCCGTTCACGGAAACCCGAAGCGAGCACGTGGTTGGTCCCTAAGCCTGGGCCGTCCAGGGGCGACCAATCGAAGACCGTCCCCGTTGCTATCGGGCATCCGGAATGTGCCGCTATCTCGCGCCCGTGTGGTGCCGAAGTCGTGCGGTCGCCTTGGCGGGCAGGATCGAGGTTCGGAGCGCTCGTTCGGTGTGCGAGTCGGATGGCTCCAACTTGGCGACCTCGCGCCCCGAGCCGGCGCTCGGGGCGCGTAAGCGGCGTCTTCACCTGCATATTCGGCGTGCCTGTTCTGTGCCTCCGACCGGCGCCTCGGGGCGATGCCCCACTTCGTGCGTATGCATGTTCGGGGGCACCCGGCCCCTCGTCGTGTCCGCCTCGAGCCGTCGTTGTAAACCGGCAGCTCGATCCGGGGCCGACTTCAGCCTGGGCCCATTGTCAGTGGTGGTTACCGGCGCCAGAACAGTAGGTGTGTCACGCCGCTGGCGCTCGGCACGAACTCGAGGTGGAACCGGTCGAGCAGGTCCTCGGGGGAGATCCAGAGTCGCTCGCCGCGGCCGACCTCGACCGGCGCAACGGCGACGTGCATGGTGTCGACGGGGTCGGCCTCCAGAAACTGCCGAATGGTGGCGACGCCGCCCCCGAGCCGTACGTCCTTGCCGTCAGCGGCGTCGGTGGCCTGCTGCAGCGCCTCCGCGGGTGTGGCATCGAGGAAGTGGAACGTGGTGTCGGCCAGCGTGAAGCTGGGGCGGTGATGGTGGGTGAGGACGAACACGGGGGTGCGGAAGGGCGGGGTGTCTCCCCACCAGCCCTTCCAGTCGAGGTTCTGCCACGGGCCGCGCTGGGGGCCGAACTTGTTGCGACCCATGATCTCGGCACCGATGTTCCGGGCGAAGTCGCGAGTGAAGTAGTCGTCCAGCCCGCGGGATCCGCCGGGATCGGTGCGGTTCGGCCAGCTCGCGGTGGCGAAGGCCCACGAGGCGAGGTCGGCCGGGAGGTCGGCCTTCTTGGCGTGCCCGAAGGGCTGTTCGAGGCTCTGCCCTTCGCCGGCGCCGAACCCATCGGCGGA
>JALZAH010000352.1 GCA_030948425.1 Actinomycetota bacterium | reverse complement strand
CGCCTACCGGCTGGGCCTGGCCTACGCCGAGACCCCCGGCGGCGGGGGTGGCGACAGCATCCGCCGGGCCCTGGTCTGCTACCAGGTGGCGTCGGACATCTTCGATCCCCGCTCCGAGCCGGTGGCGCACGCTCGCGTGCTCAACGCCGCCGGTGCCGCTCACCGTCTCCTGGGCGACTCGGAGCAGGCCCTCACCGCCTTCGAGGCGGCGGCGTCGCTGCTGGCCGATCGCGGTCGTGACGAGGAACGGGCTGCGGCCTTGAACAACTTGGGCCTGACCCGCACCGAGGTCGGCCAGCTCGACTCCGCCCGGGCCGCCTTCGACGATGCGCTTCGACTGTTCTGGGCCGATTCCCCCGAAGGCCGGCGAGGTCGCCTGGCCACCCTCCACAACCGAGGGCTGGCTCACGCCGCAGCGGGGACGGTGGAGGGCTTGAAGCTGGCCGTGGCCGACTATCGGGCGGCGCTGGATGGGCTGGACACCCAAGAGGCCCCGTACCATCATGGTCTGGTGCTCTCCAGCCTCGGCATAGCCACCATCGCCCTGGCCGAGGTGATGCCCGAGGACCGGGAGCTGCACCTGCGCGAGGCTCGATCCGTGTTCGCCGAGTCGCTCACCGTCTTCACCCGGGCCGACTTCCCCTACCAGCATGCGTTGACCAAGCACAACCAGGGCCTGGCCAACGTGGGTCTCGGCGCCACCAGGGACCTGCTCCGGGCCTTGGCCTGCTTCGAGGACGCCCTGGGCGTCCTCGACCCCCGGCTGCATGCCGACGCCTGGCGCCAGAGCTACGCCCACCTGGCCAGCGTCGAGGGGCGCCTGGCGGCCGACGCACCGGGGGCAACAAGAGCCGACCACTTCGCCATCTTGGCAGCGGCGTGTGAGGACGAGGAGCGAACTGCCCTGCTGCGTGAGCGGCTGTTCAACCTGCTGGCTCTTCAGGGCCCCCGGCGGTCCGAGGCGTTGACCGAGTGGGCGCAGGCTGTGGTCCGCCTCGGTCGGGAGCGTGGTCGGCGGGTGATCGAGACCGAGCTCGAGATCCTCGTCCTGGTGCCCAACGAAGCGCTCGAGGCGGTGCTCCGAGCCCACATCGAGGTGCACCAGCAACTTCCCGAACCAGACAAGGAGGAGGCCGACCGTGCGCTCGACGACGCCGTGGGCTGGGTGTTGAACGGGCCCCAACGCGTGTTCGTGCGGGACTTCCTCTATTCGCTGGGTTTCGTCCGGCCATGAGATCAGTCCGGCCATGAGATCAGCGCACCGGGGCCGGTGAGCAGCGAGCCGCTCGACGCCGCCCGGGACTTCGTGGCCGCCATCGCCTGGGGCGAGCACCGCCGGGTGTGGGAGCTGCTGGCCCGAGAGGGCCGCCGGACCGTGCTGCGAGTGGCCGTGGCCCGGGGGATGGCCGAGAGCCTGGCGGCCCGCCTGGGGGACGGGACGGCCACCCCGACCCAGCTGGACGCCTTTCTTGGGGAGTTGGTCAATGGCCTGCGGGCCGACCTGGCGGGCACCGACCTCGATACCGTTGGCTACCACGACGATCCCGTCGGCCACGACGGTGGCCGCGCCTGGATCCTGTTGACCGCGCCCATGCCCCCCGCTCTGGGAGGCGACGTGCCGGTGGGGACCGTGGAGATGGCCACCGAGGACGGTTGCTGGAGGGTGGAGCGCTTGAGCCCACGACCCGGTCCATGACCCCGGTGCCGCCCGGGCCTCCCTTCGAGACCACGGAGATCGATGGGCGCCCGGTTCGTCGATTCGTGGTGGCCGTCTCGGCGGGGGCCATGGCCCTGGCCTGGGCCCGCCAGGACCAGGCACCCGCCGGGGCGGCCGTGGTGACGGGCCGAGAGATCTACCCTCTCGGTCGACTGGGCATCCCGTGGACCCTTCCCGCCGAGTCCACCCTGGCGTTTGCGGTGATCCTGCGGCCTCAGCTTGCTCTCCACCTCGCCGACGTCGTGTACATGCTCGGCGGTCTGGCCGCCACCGAAGGGGCAGAGGCAGTGACCGGACGGCACCTGGGCAGCTGGTGGCCCGATGGTGTCGTCGACACGGACAGCGGGGAGCCGGTGGCGGCGATCAAGGCGGAGGTCCAGCTCGGGCCCGGTACCGTGCGCAGCGCCGTGCTCACCATGCGCTTCGACCTCAATGGGCTCGGGATCGGAACGGCCCAGGGCGACGATCTCGTCGGTGCCGTCCTCGATGCCCTCGACCGCGGGTCGGGGTGGCTGGAACAAGGGACGGAGGGATGTGCCCAGGCGGTTGCCGCCTACGGCCGGCGTTGTGCGCTTCTGGGCAAGCGCATCAAGGTCACGCTCCTGCCCAAGGGGGAGACACGAGGAGTGGCTCAGCGAGTGGATGAAGCCGCTCAACTGGAGGTTGTCTCGGCCACCGGAATGATCGAGCGCATCTCCGTCGACATGTTGCGGGGCCTCGATGTCGTCCCCGGCGCCTCGTGACGAGCAGGGCGATGACGAGCTCCAGCGCAATAACGGTGGCGCGCTAAGCGCGAGTGTCCTATAGTGCCCGTTAGCTACTCAATCCGTGGGGGAGATAGACGTGATCGGTTGGTACATCGGCGAGGCACTCACGCTGCTGTTGGTGGTCCCCGTCGTTGTGACCCTGCTCATCCGGCTCCTCAAGCCCGTCAAGGACATCAAGGCCTACGTCGACGATGTCCTCGAGCACGGTGTCCTGTTGACCGGGACCATCGATGCTGTCCCCAAGCTGGTCGAGACGAAGGCGCTGACCGCCGTCGCCGTCGAAGGCGTCGGCCGCTATGGGGCGGCCCTGGAGCGATTGCTGTGACGCCTCGTTGCCGCGAGGCGATCTGGACAAAGAAAGGCTCGTCGTGGTCATAGGATTGCTCGGCCTCGGAGTGGCCACCTACATCGCCTTCGTCATCATCGCCGCTGTGGTGGTGGTGCTGGCCGGCTACCTCATCGCCGTGGCCTACGTCCTGACCAAGGTCAGCTTCACCTTGGGGACCGTGATCATCGGCGTGCGCTCCATCGCCCAGCAGACCGAGCCTGTCGAAGAGATCGTGGCTGGCATTGCTGCTGACATCGGCGCCATCCAAACGGCTCTCCATGGTCTGCTGCCGACCGAGGACACCGTGCCCCGTCTGGTGTCGCGCCGGCCGAACGCTGGGCGCTCGCGTGCTCGCGCCAAACCTTCTCGCTGACGCAGGAACAACTCGAACAAAGACCGAACAAGAACAAAGACCGAACAAGGAGTACGAGCTTCATGGCTTATCAATTCAGGTGACGAGATGCCGACCACGCCTGCAGGTGGCAGGGGAAAGCAGATACTGAAGACGAGCTGATGGGCAAGGTCGCCGAGCACGTGAAGCAGAAGCATCACGTGGAGACGACGACCTCCACCATCGCCAACTATGTGAAGACCAAGGTTCGCCAGGTCTGAGTCCGACCCCCTGTGGTCGGAAACCCGGTACCCGGTCCCGAGAGGTCAACGGGGCGGGGCCGGGAAGCTGTGGAAGTTTGCTGGTAGAGAAGTTCGCTGGTAGAGATGTGCTCGTGCCGGGGCTCCGGCCGCCACGGGCGTAACCAATGCACCGGGGAGTGGGGGATTGAACATGGCGACAAGCCTGAAACGTCGGAGTGGAGCCGGAATACCGGCGACGTTCTCGCTCATCGTGGTGATCGTGGTGGTGGTGGCGGCTGTCGTGTTGCTCTACCGGGTAGAGCACAACGCGACGATGATCAACGCCGAGGCGGCGAGCATCGCCAAGACGGGTAAGGGCATCAACACCGACACCGAGGCCGTCATGCAACTCGATCAGACCAACAGGCTGGCCTCGTCCATCCTCAAGTCGGCCCAGCCCCTCCAAGGTCAGCTGTCCCAGGTCG
The DNA here is from genome assembly GCA_030948425.1 of Actinomycetota bacterium. Classification (GTDB taxonomy): domain Bacteria; phylum Actinomycetota; class Acidimicrobiia; order Acidimicrobiales; family Palsa-688; genus JALZAH01. The sequence continues at coordinate 2,647 of JALZAH010000352.1, read as the reverse complement.
TCAACCTGGCCCAGGCGGTCGACGGCACAGCCGGGACCATCAACGGCAGCGCCGGGACCATCAACGGCAGCGCCAAGGCCATCAACAACAGCGCCGGAGCCATCAACAACAGCGCCGGGTCCATCGACTCCAGCGCCACCTCCATCAACTCCAGCGCCACCTCCATCAACGGCAGCGCCACCGCCATCAACGGCAGCGCCAACTCGATCAACAATGAGGCGGTGTCGATCAGCGGCAGTGCCGGACGGATCAACGGCACGGCCCAGGGGATCAACGGCAAGGCGGCCCAGATCCTCACCGTGGCCACCTCCATCCGGCGCGGCGTCAACTTGATCAACACCAACCTCGACGTCACCATCGGGGTGGCCAACCAGGTCTTGGGCGACGCCAACAACATCGCTGGCACGGCGACCCAGATCCTCGCAAACGCCAACCTGGCCAACGGCACGGCTCAGTGCATCCAGAAGGAGACCAACTTCCTTCTCGGCCCCAACAGGACCTCATGCCCGTGACAATCCGAGCTGCTTGTCCGCCTGACAACTCACCCCGCTGACGGAGGAACACCAGACATGGCGACCACCCAAACATCACGACCAGGGTTCCGACCCCGGGCCCTCCGAGACGACAAGCTGGGAGACCTGGCGGCCATGGAGGACCGCCGCGCCTACGTGAGCCGCTGGCTCACCGTGTGGGTAGCGCTCTCCGCCGTCGTGGTCCTCGTCGTCGTCGTCTACCTCATCTTCATCAGCAACTCCCTGGCCAGCATCAACGGCGGGTTGGCGGTGGCCAACCGGGCCGTGTCCGGCGCCGGCGGCCACACCAAGACGCTGCCCGACCAGATCCAGGGCATCAACTCCAGCCTGGGGGGCATCGATACCGCCCTCAAACCCATCACCGGACAGGCCGACCAGATCGTCACCAACCTGACGTCGATCGAGACCAGCCTGCAGGCCACGGACGGCTCGTTGAAGAGCACGTCGCCGATGCTGGCCCACATCTCGGGGAGCCTGAACAACACCTCGGCGATGCTGGTCGACACCTCATCGCTGGCCGGCCACATCGCCGGTACGCTACGGCAGACGGCGCCGACCCTCGGTCAGACCTCGTCGACGCTGGGCGGCATCACGTCGACCTTGGGTGGGGTGTCGTCGTCGTTGGTGAACACCTCGGGGGTCCTCGTCAGCGTCCTCGGCCTGGCCGGCCAGATCAACGGCACCCTCAACGCCGCCAACGTCCCGGCCGGGAACTGCAACGCCCCGGAGGTCAACTCCACCTTCATGCCCGGGGCCAGCAGCACCGCACCCGGCGGCCAGGGCTGCGCATTCGATCAGCTCGGCGTGCAGAACATCCACCAGCGGGTGGCCATCGCCGACAGCGTGCTGGCCCCGGCCCAGATCGACCTGACCAACATCACCGGCGGGCTGGGCAGCATCAACACCGGGCTGACCAGTGTGAACGGCCACCTGACCGGAATCTGTACCTCGAACCTGCTGCAGAGTCCCGCCATCGCTGGCGGCCCGAACCGGTGCCCATGAGCGATCGCGGACAGACGACAAGGAGCCGGCAATGGTGAGGAGCGGTACCGATAGGATCTCCCGGGACGTGGGTGGGGCGGTGGGTGGCGCCATGGTCCTGTTCATCGCCTTCGCCCTGGTCGCTGTCATCCTGCTGTCGAGCACGGTGCTCAACGCCATCAACATCAAGAACAACGTGGCCAAGACCATCACCCCGGCAGTGCAGGGCATCAACTCCAACCTCAACTCGGTGCCGCTGCTCGACAAGACCAACGTCATGGCCGCTCAGATCATGACCGCGGCCACCCCCCTGTCGTCCGAGGCGGGCCAGATCGTGTCGGCCACCAATGGCATCAACAGCACGGTCACGAGCATCCACAACAACGCCACGTCGATCAACGGCACCGTGCGTTCCATCAACGGGCAGGTGGGCTCCATCAACGGCCAGGTGGGCTCCATCAACGGTCACCTGGGCTCGATCAAGCCCTCGGTGGATTCGATCAACGGCAGCGTGGGCTCGATCAACGGCGCCGTGGGCTCGATTGGCAGTGACGTCGGCGCAATCAGTGCCAGCGTTGGGCCGATCAACGGCTCGGTGCGCTCCATCAACACGACGTTCGCCAACCTCAACCCGGTGGTGCGTGACATCCGGGGCGTCTCCGGGTCACCGGGTGTCGGCGTCGCCGGCATCAACAACCGGGCTGACAGCGTCATCTCCCTGGCCGGGCCCATCAAGTCCGACACTGCGACCATCCTCAACACGGCCAATGCCATCAATGGCCTGGCCCGTCAAAATGGCCCCATCGACGCCACGGCGGCGAAGATTCAGGGCGCCAACGTTCTTGCACTCGGCTCCTTGACCTCAGCTCTCTGCGGCGTGTTGGGCATCCCGGTTGCTCTTCCCGTCTGCAGCGCCCCCGGTCTCGCAGCGCCGATGGGGGCGCCGGCACCGAGCGCACCTGCGCCTGCGGTGCCCAACCTCGCCCTTCCGAGCCTTGCCGCACCCCTGCCGGTTGCCCCACTCCTGCCGTCCCTACCCAACGTGGTGCCAAACCTCAGTCAGCTCGATCCTTCCCTCTTCGGTGGGCTCGGCCCCCTCTTCAACGGTGGTGCAGCTGCGCCTAACCCGGTAA
>JALZAH010000329.1 GCA_030948425.1 Actinomycetota bacterium | reverse complement strand
GCCCCGCCCCGGCCGGCAGCCCCGGCTAGCCCCGTCACGCCCGCCCGTCCGGCCCCAGCCCCGGCGGCCGCCAAGAGGCGCTCGTCTTCAAGAACCCGGGAGCCAATCCCCGACTACGCCTCGCTGCGGGTCGTCGAGATCCTGCCCCGGCTCGCTAAGCTGAGCCACCCCGATCTGGCCACCGTGGAGGCCATCGAGCGGGCGGGAGCCAACCGGGCCACGGTGCTCAAGCGGATCAGTCGCCTCCGCGCCGGCGGTGAGCTCAGGACCGGCGGTGACGTCGGCGGTTCCGACATCACAGGGGGGGATGAGGTCCCTGACGAAGGCGCCGGGGACCCGGGCGAGGGCGCCGGGGACCCGGGCGAGCGTGCCGGGGATCCGGGCGAGGGCGCCGGTGACCCGGAGGGGTCCCCCCGCCGTTATCCGCCAGGGGCGTGACCAACGGGCGGGACTGAGCACCGACCGAGCCTGACCCGGTTGTCAGACCCGCTCTATGCCAATGCTCAGGACGGAGCCGTCGGGCAGGGTTACGGCCTTGGTGCCAGCGCCGCCATCGACGTCGCCGGCCTCGACGACGGTCAGGGTCGTGGCCAGGGTCTGGGAGGCGATCCAGACCCGATGGGCCTCGACGGCGTTGATCACGGACCCGGTCGCCATGATGGTCACCTGGATGCGGTCGATGACGGCCAGACCGAGCTCTCGTCGCAGCTCCTGGACCCGGCGGACGACGTCGCGGGCGATGCCCTCTGCTTCCAGATCGGCGTCGGTGTCGGTGTCGAGCACCACCAGGCCGCCGAGACCGGGCAGGGCTCGCGTCGTCGCCTCCGACGCGACATTCAGGCGGAGCTCGAACTCCTCGGGATCGAGGACCGTCGAACCAACCCGGGCCCGACCGTCGTCAAGGAGCTCCCAGTCGCCGGACTTGGCGGCAGCCGCCACCTTGGGGGTGCCCGTGCCCAGCCGGGGTGCGGCGATCTTGAACACCACGATGAGGCTGCGGGACGCGTAACGATCGACGTCGATGCTGAAGTGCACAGCCTTGACGTTGACCTCGTCGGCCACGATGTCGGCGAAGATCTCGAGGTCGGAGGCGTCGGGGGCGACGACGGTGAGCGATGCTAGAGGCAGTCGGGCCCGTCGTCCGGCCGCTTTGCGTATGGAGTGACCGGCCGAGCACACGTCTCGGATGCGGTCCATCCTGGCTACCAGGGCTGCGTCTGCGGGCAGCGCCGTAGCGTCCGGCCAGTCCGTCAGGTGAACGCTGTCCACGCCCGTTCCGCTCATCAGGGACCGCCAGATGGCCTCGGTCTCGAGGGGGAGCAGCGGGGCGGCCAGCCGGCACAGGATCTCGAGGACGGTGGCCAGGGTGTCGAATGCGTCGGCGTTGTCGGACTGGTCGCCGTCGGTGCCCCAGAACCGGTCACGGCTGCGGCGGATGTACCAGTTGGTGAGGGCGTCGAGGAACGATTCCACCGCCGCGCAGGCGCCCGGGATGTCATAGGCGTCCATGGCCGCACCGACCGCGACGATGGCCTGGCGGGTCTTGGCCAACACGTAGCGGTCCAGGGTCCCGGGTGCGTCGCTGCGACCGAAGCGGGCGGTGTAGCCCTCAGCGTTGGCGTACAGGGAGAAGAAGTACCAGGTGTTCCACAAGGGCAGCAGCACGGCACGCACGGCGTCGGTTATGGCCTTCTCGGCGAAGATGGTGTCGCCCCCCCGCACCACCGGCGACGACAGCAGTGCCCAGCGCATGGCGTCGGCCCCGTGTTTTGAGAACATCGCCTCAGGGTCGGGATAGTTGCGCAGACGCTTGGACATCTTCTGGCCGTCGTCGCCCAGTATCACCCCGTGGGCCAGGCAGGTGGCGAACGCCGGCCGGTCGAACAGAGCTACGGCCAGCACGTGGAGGTTGTAGAACCAGCCCCTGGTCTGACCGATGTACTCCACCACGAAGTCGCCGGGAAAGTGTTCTTCGAACCATTCCTGGTTCTCGAAGGGGTAATGGACCTGGGCGAAGGGCATCGAGCCAGAGTCGAACCAGCAGTCGAGAACGTCGGTGACCCGCCTCATGACCGACGCCCCGGTCGGGTCGTCGGGGTTGGGCCGGGTCAGGGCGTCGATGGCCGGGCGGTGCAGGTCGCTCGGTCGGACCCCGAAGTCAGCTTCGAGCTCGTCGAGGCTTCCGTAGACGTCCACACGTGGGTAGGCCGGGTCGTCGCTCTTCCACACCGGGATGGGTGTGCCCCAGAACCGGTTGCGGGAGATCGACCAGTCCCGGGCGCCCTGCAGCCACCGGCCGAACGAGCCGTCACGCACGTGGGCCGGGACCCAGTTGATCTCGGTGTTGTGGGCCAGCAACCGGTCCTTGATGGCGGTGACGGCGACGAACCAGGAGGTGACCGCCTTGTAGACCAGCGGGGTGTCGGTGCGCCAGCAGTGCGGATAGCTGTGCACGTAGGAATCTGCTCGTATGAGGCTGCCCTGGGCCCTCAGGGCTCGGATGACCGGCTGGTTGGCCTCGAAGACCTGCAGACCGGCGAAGTCGGGGACATCGGTGGTGAAGCGGGTTCGGTCGTCGACGGGGCAGACGACGCCGATGCCCGCTGCTGCGCACGTCACCTGGTCGTCCTCACCGAAGCCGGGCGCCATCTGGACCACGCCGGTGCCGTCGTCGGTGGACACCCACTCGGCGGAGAGGACCACGAACGCATTCGGGGCGTCGGCGAAATACTCGAAGAGGGGGACGAAGTGCCGGCCGACCAGGTCAGCACCTTTGACCGTGGCGACGACGACTGCCCCGCCGAGTTGCTCCTGGTAGCCCTCGACGGTGCCCGAACCGATGATGATGTGGCGGTCGTCACGCTCGAAGACTGTGTAGTCAAGGTCGGGGCCGACCGCCAGGGCCAGGTTGGAGGGCAGGGTCCACGGGGTGGTGGTCCATGCCCACAGCTCCACGCTCGAGTGGAGGACCTCGGGGCCATGGCTGACGTCGGCGAGGCGGAACGCCACGGTGACGGCCGGATCCTGACGGTCCCGGTAGGCGTCGTCCTGGCGGGTCTCGAAGTTGGACAGGGGTGTCTCACACTCCCAGCAGTAGGGCAGGACGCGATAGGCCTCGTAGAGCAGCCCTCTGTCGTGAAGAGACTTGAGTGCCCACAGGACACTCTCCATGTAGGACAGGTCCATGGTCTTGTAATCGTTGGCGAAGTCCACCCACCGGGCCTGGCGGGTGACATACCCCTTCCACTCACGGGTGTAGCGCAACACCGACGTGCGGCAGTAGTCGTTGAACCGGTCGATGCCGAACTCCGTGATCGGCCCCCGCCCGGACACCCCCAGTTCCTTCTCCGCTTCGGTCTCCGCCGGCAGCCCGTGGCAGTCCCATCCGAACCGTCGCTCGACCCTCCGGCCGAGCATCGTCTGGTAACGGGGGATGGCGTCTTTGACGTAACCGGTCAGCAGGTGGCCGTAGTGCGGGAGACCGTTGGCGAAGGGGGGGCCGTCATAGAAGACGTACTCGTTGGCCCCGGCCGCACCCGGCGGACGGCTCTGCACCGAGACCTCGAAGGTCTTCTCGGCTGCCCATCGGGCCAGGGTGGCCTCTTCCATAGCCGGGAAGCGGGGCGAGGCGGCCACGTCGGGATACGGCTCGGCGGCATCGGGGCCAGAGGACATCCGTCCAGGATACGGGCCCCAACGGCCGGCCCGTGCCGACCTCCGTGGGGCCCCTATTGCCAGCATCGGGAGACGGGAACAGCGAGCGGCCACACGACGTTCCCCCGGTGCCCGGCCGAGCAGGTCCGCTCCGAGGCGGCCAGGGCCCGGAGGCCATGGTGGCAAGCGGGCATGACAGGTGTCGGTGCCGTGGTAGGGTCCCGGCTCCTCCCGAGCGTGGGACGTGATTGTATGACCAAGGCGCAGAAGGCTTCTACCGTCGAGGCGGGAAAGTCCAAGACAACGACGGCCAAGAAGGTGACGAGAGCCGCCAAGACGGCGAAGACCCCGACGAGGTCGGCGACGACCGGCAGCCCCGGCGCCACCAAGAAGGTCCGGACCTCCAAGCCGTCGCCGTTCCTGACCGCCCAGGGCGAGCGGCTGGTGACGGAGCGCAACACCTATCTTCGCTCCGCCAACGAGTTGAAGGCCCAGGCCGACTCACTGGCGCTCGAGCATGAGCCCGGCGATGTCCAGTTCGACGAAGAGGGTGGGGAGGGCGGCACGTCCAACGTGGACCGCGAGCTCGACCTGGTTCTCTCCGCCCAGGCTCTGGCTGCGGTGAACGAGATCGACTTCGCCCTCGAGAAGATCAAGGCCGGCACCTACGGGCTCTGCGAGAAGTGCGGTCAACCCATTCCCGAGGCTCGTCTCGAGGCTCTGCCTCACGCCGCTCTGTGCGTGGCGTGCAAGAGCGGCGGGCTGTCGTCGCGCCGCTGACGGCACGGTTGGGACCGACACGGTTGGAATCCAGACGGTTGGAATCAAGACGGTGACCTCCCGGCTCGTCCCGGTGGCGGTCGCCGGTGTGGTCGTGGCCTTCGACCAGACCACCAAGACCTGGGCGTTGCATCATGTCGCTCACCCTCGTCACGTGGTCGGGACGGTGTGGTTGGCCCTGACGTTCAACTCGGGGGCGGCCTTCGGGTTGGGTCAGGGGGTGACGCCCGTGATCGAAGGTGTGGTGGTGGCCCTGGTCACCGGTCTGCTCATTGTCGGCCGACAGGCGGCCCGCCAGGCCACTTTCCCCACGGCCGTCGGCCTCGGACTGCTTGTGGGGGGGGCGGTCGGCAACCTGGCCGACCGGGTGGTTCGCCACGATCATGGATCGGTCATCGACTTCATCGCCGCCCTGCGAATTGGCACCCACGACCGATGGCCGATCTTCAACGTGGCCGACGCCGCCATCGTGGTGGGGGCGGTCATCCTGGCCGCCGCCTATTCCGCCCGCCGCCCGTCGGACCGAGACGGCGAGCACCGCCGGCCGGCGCGAACATCGACGCCGGATCACCGCCCGACATGACCGACTCGTCGAGCGACGGAACCGAAGCAGGCCCGTCGTGGAAGGTGCCTGCGGCGCTCGATGGCGAACGGGTGGACCGCACCGTCGCTCTGCTCACCGGGCTGACCCGGTCGTCTGCCGCTGAACTGGTCAGCGAGGGAAGGGTCCGGGTGGGACGCGGCGAGCCGGTCCGCTCCGGCAGCCGCCGGGTTCACCAGGGCGAGCATCTCCGCATCGAC
>JALZAH010000312.1 GCA_030948425.1 Actinomycetota bacterium | reverse complement strand
CGCACATCCTGGTCGACTCGGGGGCGTCGGTGATCGTCGGCGGGGGGTCGGCGCCGGCTCAGGGTGGCTATTCGGCCATACCCTTTGTGCCAGTCGATCTTGGGCAACGGGCCCCGCTGCGTGTCGTCGAGCGTCAACCGTCGGCTCCCGCCCTGCTGCTCTACACCTCGGGCACCACCGGGCTGCCCAAGGGGGTGCCGATCTCATCGGCGGCCATCACTGCCTGCCTCGACGGCCTGGCCGACGCCTGGGCGTGGGACGGCGACGACGTGGTGGCTCACGGGTTGCCGTTGTTTCACGTCCATGGCCTGGTGCTCGGCCTGCTCGGTCCGTTGCATGTCGGGGGTCGGATGGTCCACACCGGCCGTCCGAGCCCTGCTGCTTACGCGGCGGCGGTGAGCGACGCTGGGGCCACGGTCGTGTTCGGGGTGCCGACGGTATGGTCGAGGATCGTCGCCGACGGCCCGGCGTGTGAGGCATTGGGTCCGGCCCGGCTCCTGGTGTCGGGCAGCGCCGCCCTTCCCGTCCCGGTCTTCGATGGCCTGCGGGCGGGTAGCGGCCATGCGCCGGTCGAGCGCTACGGGATGACCGAGACGTTGATCACCCTGAGCATGCGCGCCGACAGCGCCCGCCGTCCGGGCTGGGTCGGCACTGCCCTTCGCGGGGTGGAGGCGCGCCTGCCCGACGACCAGGGTCGGCCGGTGGCGGCCGACGGGGAAAGCATCGGCGACCTCGAGGTCCGGGGCCCCACGGTCATGGCCGGCTACCTGAACCCACCGGGCGACGCCGAGGCGCCGTTCACCGGCGACGGTTGGTTTCGCACCGGCGACGTGGCCTGTGTGGACGCCGCAGGGTCCTACCGCCTCGTTGGCCGGCGCAGCACCGACCTGGTCAAGTCTGGCGGTTATCGGATCGGCACCGGCGAGGTTGAGGCCACCCTTTTGGCTCATCCTGGCGTCCTCGAGGCTGCGGTCGTCGGGGTCGCCGACGCCGATCTGGGCGCCGTCCTGGTCGCTTTCGTCGTGGCCGAAGGCGTCACCGGCGACCAGCTCATCGACTTCGTGGCCGGTGAGCTGGCGGTCCACAAACGGCCACGGCGGGTGGAGCTGGTTGACGCCCTTCCTCGCAATCCCATGGGCAAGGTCAACAAGACGGCGCTCGGCGATCTGTGACCGGCCTCGCCGGCCGGCGGGTCACGAGAAGTGACTGACCGAGCGGATCGGCCAGCGGCTACTGTCTGACGCTCCAGGGTCGGTGCCCGAGTGGCCAAAGGGAGCAGACTGTAAATCTGCCGGCACAGCCTTCGTAGGTTCAAATCCTACCCGGCCCACTGGAACGAACGCCCATGGCCGCTCCGTTACGTGGGAAGTGAGCGGCGAGTCGATGACCCAGGCCTGTTGGAACGGTGCAGGAGCAATTCTCCCGCACCGTCAGCTCGTCAGCTCAGGGCGTCGACCAGGCTGGCGGCGTCCCAGCGCGCAGCAGTGCCGGGCAGGCCAGCCAGGTAGGCGGCCTGCCCGAACAGGTCGAGACCATGGGACTCCGAGAGCCCGGTGGCCAGGGTGACCAGGTAGGCCAGGCTGGGGGCGTGCAGGTCCACGTCGGCCATGCACCACGGTGCGCTGAAGGTGGCCATCGGGACCCCCTGGCGTTGACCACAGCCGACGAGAGTCCCGTAGCGGCCCGCCGTCATCTCCAACCGGTCGCCTGCTTCGAGGGTGGGGACGGCAGGGAGCGTCCCGGAGAGGCCCCCCAGCTCCTGGGCCATGACGTCGGCGAACTGCTCGTTGGTGAGCAGGTAGCCGCGGGCGAGCGTCGTCGCTGGTACAGCGGAATCGTAGAAGGCCACGCCACCGGCCCACATGGTCGAGTCACAGGCGAAGTAGACCTGCCCGGGCAGGGTCACGGCCACGTCGGCCTGCGGTGGGGAGGGGTCGCGCGCGCCTCGATTGGCACGCTGGGCGCCGGGCGGTGTCCCTCCCGACAGGTAACAGCGAAAGCGGGCCCAGGACAGGTTGGATCCGTACGACACGTACCAGATTTTGGGTGACGGGTCGACCACGCCCGCACGTTACCGTCGGGTGACGCCCCGCCCCTAGACATGGCGACCCGTAGTATCGGTGCCGGATGCCGAGGTCGCTACCGACCCGGCGGAGGAGGATCCCGACCGTGTTCGTGCCGTTCAACGTCGCCGATTTCCTGGAGCGGGCAGCCACCGTCTACCCCGAACGGGTGGGGGTCATCGACGAGCCCGACCAGCCCGCCGAGTCGTGGGGTTCGCTGTCGTTCAAGGAACTGTCCGGGCGAGCCAAGGCCCAGGCCGCCGGCCTCGACGGCCTGGGGATCGATCGAGGCGAACGGGTGGCCGTGGTCTCACACAACGCGGCGCGTCTCCTCACCGCTTTTTCCGGCGTGAGTGGCTACGGCCGTATTCTGGTGCCGATCAACTTTCGCCTGACTGCCGCTGAGGTCGGCTATATCGTTGAGCACTCGGGGGCCAAGGCGCTCATCGTCGACCCCGATCTCGCCGACACCCTCTCGAAGGTCAAGGTGGACGGTCCCCGCTTCGTCATGGGCCCGGAGTCCGATGAGGAGTTGTACCGCTTCGGTGTCGAGCCGGAGCCGTGGTCGTCCGACGAGTCGGCCGTGGCCACCTTGAACTACACCTCGGGGACCACGGCCCGGCCGAAGGGGGTGATGCTCAGCCACCGCAGCTGCTGGGTCAACGCCACCTCGTTCGGCTGGCACGCAGCCATCACCGACCGCGACGTCTATCTGCACACCCTTCCGATGTTCCACGCCAACGGGTGGGGAATGTTGTGGGCCACGATCGGGGTCGGTGTCCCCCAGGTGGTGATCCGCAAGATCGACGGGGCGGAGATCCTCCGGCGGGTGGGACGCCACGGCGTCACCGTGATGTGCGCCGCCCCCGCTGTGGTCAGCGCCGTGCTCGGTGCCGCCCCTGATTGGGATGGCCCCATCCCCGGCCGGGAGCGCGTGCGACTCATCGTGGCGGGCGCCCCCCCGCCGAGCCGAACCATCGAGCAGGTGGAGGAGGAGCTCGGCTGGGAGTTCATCCAGATCTACGGTCTGACCGAGACATCGCCGTTGGTGACCATCAACCGGACCCGAGCCGAGTGGGACGACCTCTCCGGCGCCGACCGGGCCAGAAAGCTGGTCCGGGCCGGGGGCCCGGCGATAGGCACGCAGGTGAAGACCGACGCCGAAGGGGAGATCCTGGTTCGCTCCAACATGGTCATGGAGGGCTATTGGGAGCAGCCCGAGGCGTCCGCCGAGGTGCTCGTCGACGGCTGGTTCCGCACCGGCGACGGCGGATTCGTCGACGACGAGAACTATCTGCAGATCTCTGATCGCAAGAAGGATGTGATCATCACCGGGGGAGAGAACGTCTCGTCGATCGAGGTCGAGGATGCCGTGTTCTCCCATCCCAAGGTGGCCGAGGTGGCGGTCATCGGGATCCCTGACGACAAGTGGGGAGAGCTGGTGACCGCATTGATCACCGTGTCGCCGGGGGAGGAGTTGAGCACCGAGGAGATCGTGGCCCACTGTCGCACGCTGCTGGCCGGCTACAAGTGCCCCAAGCAGGTGGAGTTTCGCGACACCCTGCCCCGTACGGCGACAGGCAAGCTGCAGAAGTTCAAGCTGCGCGCCGAGTTCTGGGACGAGGGGAATCGCCGGGTCAACTGACGCGCAGAGGCCCCGCCGGCCGCCGCCGGGGCACACCGGGCGGTGCTGCGGGCGCGGGAGAGACGGGACGGCGAGGCCAGCGAGCAGGCAAGTGGCACGTCGCCAGTGGCGCCGCCGCCGAGCAGAATAGACCGGTGACTTCTCTGACGGCTGAGGCCGCCAGCTTCTTTTCACGCAGCTTGGTCGACTGTGAGAAGGGCCAGTCCAGCCCGGAGGATGTTGCGGGCGGCGTGTTCGTCAGCGTGGCCCTCGTGGCCACAGCGGACGCATCTGAACACCGCCTGGCTGACGCGGTTCTCCTTGGCTGCGTGCCCGCAGGCTTCGCAACGGTCGGAGGTGTGCCGGGGGTCCACGCCGATCATCTGCCGTCCAGCTTCTTCCGCTTTGGCGGCAAGGATCGAACGGAACTGTGCCCAGCCCGCGTCGGAGATGGCTCTGTTCAGCCCAGTCTTGGCTGCGGCCCCGTTGGGCAGGTAGGCCCCGGGGACGTCGGGATCGGGGACCGGCCGGGCTCGCCTGACCATGTTGACGACCTTCAGGTCCTCGACGGCGATCGTGTCATAGCGCTCCACGAGCGCCCTGGCGGTCTTGTGGTGGAAGTCTCGCCGCTGGTTGGCTATCTTGCGGTGCCGGGTGGTGACGGTGCCCCTGGCCGCCCGCCGGTTGGCCGACGTGCGCTTCTTGCGGGCCAGGACCCGCTGGGCGGCTTCGAGGCTGGCTGCGGCCTGGCGACCGTGACGCGGGTTGGGAACGTGGCCGCCGTCGGAGGTGACAGCGAAGTCGACGATGCCCACGTCGACGCCCACCACTGCTCCGGTCCGCTCCAGGGGCCGGATAGCCACGTCATCGCAGGACAGCACCAGCATCCACTTGCGCCCCTCCCGCCGGACCCCGATCGTCTTCACCCGCCCCTCGACGTGGCGATGCGCGCTCACCTTCACGTCGCCTACACCTTGGAGATACACACGGCCGGTCTCGGGCTTCCAGCGACACCCGTCACCGTCGGAGGGCCACTCCACGCTGTTGAAGCGGTGAGCAGGCTTGAAGCGCCGGTAGCCGGGAGTGTCGCCCGACGCAACCCGGCGGAAAAACGCACCGAAAGCCTTGTCCAGGCGGCGGAGGGTGGCCTGTTGCGAGGAGAACGACCACCGGGCCATCTGGGGGCGCAGCACCCTGATCTCCTTCAACTGCGCGGATTGGGTGCCGTAGCGAACCGGCATCTTCGCCCGCCAGGCCCGAAGTACCCCCAAGCAGCACGCACCGTCCGCTCATGGGCGTCCCGACGCTCCTGGAGCGCAGCGTTGTACAACTCCCGGTGGTCGTCCACACACCCCTGGAAGCGCTGATGTTGGCCCTTGGTGGGGCGCAGACGGAACTTGTACGCCCGTCTCACGCCACCACGTCCCACTGGTGCTCGATGTACCGCCCGACGGTGGCTCCTGAGACGTATCCGACCGAGGCGGCGAAGTACGACTTCGACCACAGCACCCGCCCGCATCCCAGCCAGGCAAACTCGCCTCGCAGCACCCGCGACGTGCGACCCTTGAACTTGCGTGCCACTTCGCCCGGCGAACCAGCCGGGCGAACCCTCACGAAGATATCCAAGGGGTCGGGCATCACCTCACCAGCGACAATCTGCCAGTCGTTGTCAGCGGCGATCTCGTCGAGCGCCTCGTTTGAGCCAGAGTGCAACCCGGTCGCTAAGCACTCGTTTGCGGTACTCCGGGCACCAAAGACGTGCAAGCCCAATGAGGTCACTCCACCAGCCGAGCGACGAAAGCGGAGGTCCGACATGACTAGATCAGTCTACGAGCGGGGTGTGACGTCCCCCGGGGAGGTCGAGGCTTCGCCCCGAGCCCCGATTCACCTGACGGCTGAAGCCGCCAATCTCCTCCGAGCGATCTGATGGAGGGGCAAGCCTCGGACGAAGCAAAGACAGCTCTGGGTGACGGAGTGCCCGCCGCCGACGTGTCCCCCATGGACCGTCTGGTGGCCATCCTCGACCTCGAGGAGATCGAGCTCAACGTGTTCCGAGGGGTGAGCCCCACCGAGCCGCAGATGCGGGTCTTCGGAGGGCAGGTGGCCGCTCAGGCCCTGGTGGCGTCGATCCGGACGGTGCCGGACAAGGTCGTCCATTCCCTCCACGCCTACTTCCTCCGCCCCGGCGATCCCCAACGCCCCATCGTCTATGAGGTCGACCGCATCCGCGACGGGAGGTCCTACGCCACCAGGCGTGTGGTGGGCATCCAGCATGGCAAGGCCATCTTCAACCTCCAGGCCAGCTTCCATGGTCAAGGCGAGGAGGGCTACGAGCACCAGCTACCGATGCCGACGGACGTGGAAGAACCCGACCTGGCCACCCTGAGCGAAGCCTGTGACGCCGAGCAGCTCGAGAACTTCTTGTGGAAGGTCCGTCCCATCGTGGTCCGGGTGGCAGCGCCCAGCTCCCCGTACCGGCGCCTGGTGTGGTTCCGGGCCAATGGCACGCTGCCCGACGATGTCACCCTGCACCAGTGCGTCGCTGCCTATGCGTCGGACCTCACCCTGCTCGGCACGACGCTGCTGGCCCACGGATATCCCGACGTGCGTCCCGGTTTCATGGCCAGCCTGGACCACGCCATGTGGTTCCATCGGCCATTCCGGGCCGACGAGTGGCTGCTCTACGAGCAGACCAGCCCGTCGGCCACCCACGGCCGGGGCCTGGCCATGGGACAGATCTACACTGCGGATGGTCGGCTGGCCATGACGGTGGTTCAGGAGGGCGTCATCCGCCCGCCCCACCCCTGATCGCCGGTTCTTTTCCGACTCGACGGGGCCCTGCCTCGAGCGCGCCATGGGGCCGCCGCTCAGCCGGGGGCGGCTGTGGTCAGGGTCTTGAGGGCCCGGTCAGCGTGGATGCTCATGCGCACCTCGGACTTGATGATGTCGAGGATCCGACCGTCGGCACCGATGACGAACGTCGCCCGCTTGGTCGGCAGCGGTCCGAAGCTGCGGCGCACCCCGTAGGCCTCCGCCACCCTCCGATCGACGTCGGAGAGGAGCGGGAAGTCGAAGTTGTACTTCTCGGCGAACTGCTTCTGTTTGGTCACGTCGTCGGCGGAGACGCCGACCCGGCGTGCTCCCAGGGCCGAGAACTCGGCCTGGAGGTCGCGGAAGTGGCACCCCTCCGCCGTGCACCCCGGGGTCATCGCCGCCGGATAGAAGTACAGGACCACCGGCCCGTCAGCCAGGAGCTCCTGGAGGTTGCGATTGACGCCGTTCTCGTCGGTCAGCTCAAAGTTGGGGGCCTGATCTCCGATGTGCACACATTTTGTCTACCACCGGAATGTGAGGATGTCTGCGCTCGGCTCAGACCAACTTCTGCATCAGGACCACGTCGAGCCATCGCCCGAACTTGCGCCCGACCTGGCGTTCGACGCCGACCAGCTCAAAGCCGCAGTCCCGGTGGAGCTTGATCGACGCCTCGTGGCCATCGACGATGCGAGCCATGATGGCATGGAAGCCATGGGACCCAGCCAGGTTGACCAGCTCGACCAGGATGGCTTGGCCGACACCCTGTCCCCGGGCGCTGCGGTGCACGTAGACTGAGTCCTCGACCGTGGTTCGGTAGGCGGGACGGGCCCGATAGGGCGAGAGGGAGCCAAAGGCCGCTATCCGACCGCGGGCGTCGGCGGCCACCACCGCAGGATGGGCGCCGCTGTGCTCGTCGAGCCATCGGTGCTGCTCGTCAGCGGTGCGCTCCACGATGTCGAAGGTCACCCAGGCGTTGAGGACCTCATGGTTGTAGATGGACCGGATGGCCTCGGCATCGTCACCGCGGGCCAGACGCACGTCCATCGGAACAGGGTAGGACGAGCCGGCGTGGCGCCGGATAGCATTGAACGGCTATCGACCCTCCGGGGCCGGTCGCGCCCCCTTAGCTCAGTCGGCAGAGCACAGCCATGGTAAGGCTGGTGTCGTCGGTTCGATTCCGACAGGGGGCTCGGCGGCGTAGCTCAGTTGGTCAGAGCACTCGGCTCATAATCGAGTTGTCGTCGGTTCAAGTCCGACCGCCGCTACCAGAGCAGCATCGCTGTCCCCGAGGCCCTACGCTGGAGTCCCGGCCGCATGAGGAAGGCAGAACAGTGGCGAAGAACGAGAAGCGAGTCAAGGTCACCTTGGCGTGCGACGTGTGCAAGCGGCGCAACTACATCACCATGAAGAACAAGACCAACGATCGTGAGCGGATCGAGATGAAGAAGTACTGCCGCTGGGAGCGCCAGCACACCTTGCACAAAGAGACCCGCTAAGCCGGCCGGCGATGGCCCTCCCACTGCCCACCCGGCCAGTCGCCGCACCGGCGGAGCCGAAGGATCTGACTTCGCTGGTGGCCGAAGCGCGGGCCGGGGACCGGGCCGCCTTGGAGGCGCTGGTCCGGGCCACCTACGCCGACAGCTATGCCTTGGCCTACCGCCTGACCGGCAACGATGACGATGCCAGTGACGTCGTTCAGGAGGCCTACCTGCGCGCCTACCGGGGACTGCGCCGCTTCCGCGGAGAGGCGCAGTTCACCACCTGGCTGTATCGGAT
>JALZAH010000300.1 GCA_030948425.1 Actinomycetota bacterium | reverse complement strand
ATGCCGAGCTCATCGAGGGTGGCGATGACGGCGGTGGCGTTGGCCCTGAAACCCGCGGCCTGGCCTCCGGTCCGGCCGTAGCCCAGGCGGTCGACGGCCATCACCGTGAACTCGGAGCGGAGGGCCTCGGCGACGGGCAGCCAGTCGGAGCTGCTGCCGGGTTGGCCGTGGAGGCAGACCACCGCCGGGCCGACTCCGGTGGTGGACACGACCAGGGGTGACGGGGGCCATCGCTCGCCGGGGGTGCCAGTCACGGTCGGATCAGGCCCGGAGGGCACAGGCCGGCGACCATGCCTTCGCAGGCTACACGCGGCCCTGATCGGCGACCCCGCGCTGGTTGATGGTGGCGGTACCGGCGGCGTCGAAGTAGGTGAGCATCTGCATCTCGTCCATGCCACCGACCCCGGCGGCCCGGACGGCGGCGCTCATGTGGGCCACCCACGCATCCCGCTCGGCGATCCCGATGCAGAACGGCTGGTGGCGCATGCGCAGGCGGGGAGCACCTCGCTGCTCGGAGTAGGTCGACGGCCCCCCGAAGTACTGGATGAGGAAGTCACGGAGGTGCACCCGCGCCTGGTCGAGGGCGACGGGTTCGCTCGGGTAGACGACGGCCAGCACCGGGTCCTCAGCGACGGCGTCGTAGAAGCGGACGGTAAGGGTCTCGAAGAAGACGTCGCCCCCCACACGCTCATAGAGGGTGCGAGGGATGGCCACCCGACCAGCATGGCGCACGACGAGGGGATCCGGTTTTCACCCTCACCGGAGGTGCTCAGCGGGGGGCCCGATCGACCCCGAGCCGTGCTAGCAGTGAAAGATGAGCTCGTTTCTCTCCCTCGTCGAACCACCGCCCGGTCATGGCGGGCCGATCAGGTGGTACGTGATCCGCCAGGGCGAGCTGCTGATTACCCCCGAGGGCGCCATCCCGGCCGCCGAACCCGCCGAGCTTGGTGTCACACCCACAGGCCCTGTGGTCTTCGTGGGCCTCGACGGTGACGTCGCCTGTTGGGCCGTCGGAGTCGAGGCTGGTGCCCCGGCTCCCGATCCGCTGTGGTGGCAGACCCTGTGGGCCCTGGGCCTGGAGTGGAAGACCGAGTCGTGGGTGCTGGCCGGGCGGGCGGTTCAGTTGGTCGAATGGGTCAGGACGAACCGGTTCTGCGGACGCTGTGCCACCGAGACGGTCGGCGCCCGTGGGGAGCGAGCCCGGCGGTGTCCGGCGTGCGGATTGACCGCCTACCCTCGCCTGGCCCCGGCGGTTATCGTGCTCATCAGGCGGGGAGACGAAGCGCTTCTGGCTATGGGCCGTGGCTTCCAGAACCGGATGTTCTCGACGTTGGCCGGTTTCGTCGAGCCGGGTGAGAACCTCGAGGAGGCGGTTCGCCGGGAGGTCCTCGAGGAGGTTGGCGTGACCGTCGCCGCGGTGCGCTACGTCGCGAGCCAGCCTTGGCCGTTTCCCCACTCGCTGATGATCGGCTTCGAGGCCGAGTGGGAGTCCGGGGAGATCGCCGTCGATGGCGACGAGATCCTCGAGGCCGGCTGGTACCGCCGCGATGCCCTTCCCTCCATACCGCCGGCCATGAGCATCGCTCGCCGCCTCATCGACCGGTGGATCGCCGGAGCGGACGGCCCTGGCGCCCGGTGAGCGTACGGCGTGCGATCATGGCGGACATCATGAGGTGTGGCCGTGTCCAAAGAGGCCCGCAGATGACCAGGACGGCCAGGCTGGTGGCGTGCGGGGTGGGGGCGCTCCTGATCGCCAATGTGGTCTCGGGGTGTGGCAGCACGAAGTTGTCGCCTGAGATGGCCGCCCAGCAGCGACAGTTCCTCGACGCCGTGCACGTGGCCGCCCCCGACGTCAACGGGTATCGGACCGATGTCGACCTGACCCGCCTGGGCCGGGCCGTGTGCGATGACCTGCGCAGCGGCGCCAGCTACCAGACGGTCGCTGACCGGCTGGGCACGACCGCCGGGGCCAGTCGGCTCCCGAGTGCCGACCTGGGCGCGGTCATCACCTCGGCGGCATCGGTGTACTGCCCCCAGTACACCGACCGCATCAACTGATCTCACCGTCGCCCAGCGGCCAAGGGGAGATGAGCGACACGACGCGCCGGCCCACAGCGACGTGCGTACCCGGGCGGAGGCTGTGGGCGACGAACGGGCGCAAGGTGGTCCACCTGGCCTCCTGTGGTGCCAGGATCTGGGTGACACCGCCGGATCCCCGATCGATGACGCCCACCC
>JALZAH010000299.1 GCA_030948425.1 Actinomycetota bacterium | reverse complement strand
GCCGGCGGCGCCGGCCACCAGCTTGGCGATGGCCGACGCCGAGACCGAGACGTCGTTGTCGCCCTGGCCGACCCACACCGGCATGGCCAGCCGGCCGGCCTTGGTCCAAGGCCGGTGGAGGGCGATGGTGACGACGAGCCCGGGGGAGATCTCGTTGCGCCACGGTGAGCCGGGAGGCACGGAGGCGGCGAACCCGTCGGCCTCGCCGGGCAGGGTCATGGCCGCCCGGGACCCGGGCGGTCCCGTCACCGCGATCAGGTTGTGTCGGCCGGCCATGTCGGCCAGCGAGCGCAGCAGGATCCATGCCACCAGACGGATGGGGGTCGAACGGACACGGTCGATGCCGTCGAGGAACGGGCACAGCAACATGAGCCCGGCGATTCGGCCATCGGCGGCGGCTGTCTCCACCGCGTGGCCGGCCGAGAAGGAGAACCCCCAGAGCAGCACCCGGGCCGGGTCGACCTCAGGAAGGGTGCGGGCGAAGGCCACGGCACTGCGCCAGTCGGCCAGCTGCGCCGACCGGCGGAAGCGTTGGCGGGGTTCGCCGGGGGAGTCGCCCAGGAACCGGTGGTCGAAGACGACAACGGTTGCCCCGGCGGCGGCCAGGCGCTCGGCGAAGGGGGACAGGCCGTCGTGGCGGGTCAGGGAGAAACCATGGGCCATCACCACGCATGGTCCCGGGACGCGGTGCCCCCCGGCCGGAGGATGGACCCAGGCGGCGACCCGGCCGCCCTCCGATCTGAACATCACGTCGCGTCGTTGCATGGCTTCCCCCACCTGGGTCGGGCGCCGCTACGTTACGCCCCGTGGACTTCGACCTGCCCGCCGCCGACGACGAGCGCCGCCTGGCTGTGCGTTCGTGGTTGGACTCCCATCCGGCCCCGAGCGGACGGGAGCTGGCCGAGGCCGGTTACGTCGTGCCCCACTGGCCCGAGCCCTACGGGATGAACGCCGACCCGGTGCACCAGTTGATCATCGACGAGGAGCTGAGGTCGGCCCGGGTGAACCGGCCGAGCAACCCCATCGGGATCGGCTGGGCGGGCCCGACCATCCTCTCGGCCGGTACCGAGGCTCAAAAGGAGCGCTATTTGATGGGGGCCCTGTCCGGCGAGGAGTTCTGGTGCCAGCTGTTCTCCGAACCCGACGCCGGCTCCGACCTGGCGTCGCTGCTCACCCGGTCCGACCGGGAGGGGGACGAGTGGATCATCAACGGCTCCAAGATCTGGACCAGCGGGGCCCACATGGCCCGCTACGGCATCCTCATCGCCCGCAGCGACCAGGAGGCGCCCAGGCACCGGGGCATCTCCTACTTCGTCTGTCCCATGGACATCGCCGGGATCACCATGTCACCGATCGTCGACATGACCGGGGCCCACTCGTTCAACCAGGTCTTCTTCGACGATGTCCGCCTCCCCGCCGACGCCCTCATCGGTGAGCCAGGGGACGGGTGGCGCCTGGCCAAGGCCACCCTGGCCAACGAGCGGGTGTCGTTGTCGAGCGGGGGCGCCCTGTGGGGCATGGGGCCGTCGGTGGGAGATCTGATCGACCTGGTCCGGGCCAATGGCGGTACCCGCGATCCGTTGCTGCGCCAGGAGCTGGCCCGGGTGTGGTCCGAGGGTGAGATCCTGCGCCTCATCCGTCTGCGCTCCCTCACCGCCCGCCTGCAGGGTCGGACCCCCGGCCCCGAGGCATCGGTGCAGAAGTTGCTGGCCGACGAGCACGGCCAGCGGGTGATGGCGGCCGGCCAGCATCTAGCCGGGGCGGCGGCCATGGTGGCGGGCGCCGGCCCTCCCGGTCACCTCGGCGGGCGGGCCTCGAACGGCCCGACAGAGGTCAGGACCGGTCGGGGTTCGGACCGGGTCGACCCGATCTGGTACTTCGGGTCCTTGTTCTCGCCGGCATTGACCATCGGCGGGGGAACCTGGGCCGTGCAGCGCAACATCGTGGCCGAGCGGGTACTGGGCCTGCCCCACGAACCATCGCTCACCTGACCCGGATCACCCCGGGACCTCGCGGCCTCCTAGCGGCCTGGCGGCGTCTCCCAGTCCTCGTCGTCATAGTGGGAGTCTGCAGTGTCCGACCTGGTGTTGTCCGACCTGGTGTTGTCCGACCTGGTGCCGTTCGAGCGGGTGCCGTCGGACTCGACGACCTGGTCGATCGACGTCGGGTCGGTGTTGTCGGGCTTGGCGCCTGGGCCCTTGTCGGAGGCTGCCCCCCGGTCGTCCTCGGCCATCTCGTCCATGCTGATCGGACCCTCGGGTCGACCGGCCAGGAACTGGCGGATCACCGGGTTTTCGGTGGAGTTCATGGACTCCTTGGAACCGAAGGCCACCAGCTTGGAACGGAACAGCAGGCCCAGGTAATGGGCCGTGCGGTTCACTGACTCGATGTTGTGGGTGATGATGAAGAACGTCGATCCCGTCTCTTGCTGAGCGGTGTTGACCAGCTCGTCGAGGTAGGCGACGCGCACCGGGTCGAGACCCGAGTCGGGCTCGTCGAAGAGGATGATCGGCGGCTCGAGCACCAGGGCCCGGGCCAGCCCGGCACGCTTCTTCATCCCGCCCGACACCTCGCCCGGCGTCTTGTCCAGGTGGGCCACGAGGCCGACCAGCTCCGCGTTTTCCATCACCTTGACGCGGATCTCCTTCTCGGAGGCCTTGGTGTGCTCGCGCATGGGGAAGGCAATGTTGTCGTAGAGGCTCATCGAGCCGAACAGGGCACCGTCTTGGAACAGCACCCCGAACTTCCGGCGGATCCGCAGCAGGTTCTTCTCCGAGATGCCCACCACCGGCTCGCCGTCGACGATGATCTGGCCCGCTTCGGGCTTGAGCAGCCCGATGATGACCTTCAACATGACGGACTTGCCGGTGCCCGACGGGCCCAGGATGGCCGTCGTCTTGCCACGGGGGACGTCGTAGGTCACCCCGTCGAGGACCCGGTGGGATCCGAACTGCTTGGTCACCCCCTGGCAGGAGATGACGGGATCATCGATGTGCTCGGCCTCGGTCTGCCAGGACAGGAGCTCGGTCACAGCCCGGTCACCACTTTCGAGTCGAGGTCACGTACCCGCTTGGCCAGCACCGACAGCAGCCCCTGGGACAACTCGGGCACGGTGGTCACCAGCTTGGCGAAATCGGTGTGGCTGAAGGCCAGCACCTTCAGATCGGTCACGGCTTTGACGGTGGCCGTCCTCGGCTGCCGGTCGAGGAGGGAGAGCTCGCCGACGATCTCGTCGGGTCCCAGGGTGGCCAGAGTATGGTCCTCCCGGACCACCTCGGCGCGCCCTTCGACGATTATGTAGGCAGTGCCGCCGTCCTGGCCCTCGCGGGTCAGCACCCCGCCGGCGGCGACCTCCTCTTCGACGAGGACGTCGGCTACTGCGGCCAACTCCCGGTGCGAACAATCACGGAACAGCGACAGCTTCTCGATACGGGCCGTCTTCTCGTTCTTGTGCAGATGGAAGGGCACAGACATCAAACTACTGCACGGATCGGTGTCGGATCATCGCGTGCCCGGGATCGTCGGGTCCGTCGGCCACCGGTGCTTCGGGTAGCGGCCGAGCATCTCCCTGCGGACCTGGGCCCACGACCCGGACCAAAAGCCGGGCAGATCGGCGGTGACCTGCAGGGGCCGACCGGCCGGGGAGAGAACCTCGACGACCACCGGGACCCGACTGTCGAACACGCCAGGATGGCGGATGGTGCCGTAGAGGTCCTGGGCTCGGGCCCGCAGCCGGGGGACGCCGTCGGCATAGTCGAGGGTCACCGAGCGCCCCGACGCCAGCCGGACGGAGGTGGGTACGGACACGTCCAGGCGCCCGGCCAGCGGTCCGAGACGTTGGCGCAGCACGGCGGTCATGTCCACGTGGGTCAACCCCGCTCGAGCGGTGGCTCGGCTCAGACGGGGGGCCAGCCAGCCGTCGAGGTCGCCAAGGAGGGCGGCGTCGGAGCAGTCCGGCCACACGGTGGGATCGTGGCGGTGGGCGAACACCGCCCGGTGCTGGATGGCGCGGGCGGCGTCACTCCAGGTCAGCTCGGCAAGGCCCCGTTGGGCAACGACCTCGACCAGGGCCCTGACCGTCTCCGCTCCGGGGGTCGGCGCGCTCACCACCGACGACAGGACCAGGCTGTCGAGGCTGCGGGTGCGGCGGGCCCGCAGGTCGTTGCGCTTGTCGTCCCAGGACACCTCGGTGCGAGTCACCACTTCCGGGCCGCCGACCGCTTCCACGTCGGACTCGTCGATGGCTGCGGCCAGACGGACAGCACGGTCGGCCCCGGCCCCCACAGCAGGCGGACCCCATCCTGCCGCTCCGCCGGTGTCGAGGACGACCACGAACGCCTCTTTGCCGAGCGGGTCGCCGGCGGCCAGGCGCAGACCGGAACCACCCCGCAGGCGCAGCCGGTCGCCTCCCCGGTTCTGGGCCAGGCGATCGGGATACCCACGGGCGGCCAACGCCCCGGCCCGGGACGCTTCGACTCGACGCTCCGAGGTGCCGACCCGGGTGGCCAGGCGCCGGGCCCGCTGCCGGACGCGTTGGCAGTGGTCATCGTCCCGGCCGTCGCTTCCGCTCACCGCCCGAATGGCTTCGGCGATGTCTGCGGTGCCCGTCAAGTGGCGACTGGCGCCCGGCTCGTCGACCAGGGCGGCCAGGACGCAGGCCAGCCATTGGTCGGCCCCGGGAGCGGACGCCACGATGGCGGCCAGGCGGGGATGGGCGCCGAGGCGGACCATGCGCCGGCCCAGAGCGGTGACGGCGGGGAGGCGTCGGCGATCGTCACCGATGGCCGAGACGGCACCGAGATCAGCCAGCAGGGCCCGGGCCCGGGCCAGGGCGGCCGGGGGCGGGGGATCCAACCACGACAGGGTGGCAGGGTCGGCACCCCAGGTGGCCAGCTCCAGGGCCAGCCCGGTCAGATCCACCGTGGTGATCTCCGGGTCGGGCCACCGCCGCCGGGACCGGTGCTCACCTTGGGCCCAGAGCCGGTAGGCGATCCCCGGTCCCGTGCGCCCGGCTCGCCCGGCCCGCTGATCGGCCGACGCCACCGACGCCGGCCCGGTGTGCAGGCGGGTCAGGCCGGTGGCCGGGTCGAAGCGAGGGCTGCGGGCCAGGCCGGCGTCGACCACGATGGCCACGCCCTCGACGGTGAGGCTGGTCTCGGCCAGGTCGGTGCACAGCACCACCTTGCGTCGCCCGGGGCCGACGGGGGCCAGGGCCCGGTCCTGCTCGGCGGCGGGCAGCGAACCGTGGAGGGGCCGCAGCTCGGTCGCCGGGTCGTTGTCGACGCCCAGAGCGTGGCCGACACGGCTTATCTCGGCCACGCCCGGCAGGAAGGCGAGTACGTCGCCCGTCGGGTGATCGACCAGAGCAGAGCGGATGACCCGGGCCACGGTGTCGACGACCGGCGTGGCCGGAGGCGGTGGTTGCCAGCGGATCTCGACGGCGTGCAGGCGCCCCCGGCTGGTGATCACCGGGACCGGGGGAGCACCCGGACCACTGAGCACGGAGGCCACCCCGCCGGCGTCGATGGTGGCCGACATGACCAGCAGGCGCAGATCGGGACGCAGGCTGCGCTGCACGTCGAGGCACAGGGCCAGACCCAGGTCGCTGTCCAGGTGACGCTCGTGAAACTCGTCGAAGACGACCAGTCCGATCCCGGCCAGCTCCGGGTCGCTCTGCACCTGGCGGGTCATGATCCCCTCGGTGACCATCTCGATGCGGGTGGCCGGCCCCACCCGGCGGTCCTCCCCGGTCCGGTACCCGACGGTGGTGCCGACCTCCTCTCCGAGCAAGGTGGCCATGCGCCTGGCGGACGCCCGGGCCACCACCCGACGGGGTTGGAGCACGACGATCCTCGAACCGCCCAGCCACGCCTCGTCGGCCAATCGCAGGGGTACCACCGTCGTCTTGCCGGCGCCGGGCTCGGCCACCAGTACGGCGTTGCCCCCCAAGGCGAGTGCGCTGCGCACCTCGTCGACCACCTCCTCGACGGGTAGTCCCGTGGGGTCAAGGGTCAGGGGGCTCGGCACCACCCCAGTGTGGCGCTGACGGGAGACGGCGGGGCTCGTTGCCGTTCCGCCGATCGTGCCAAGATGCGCTCCTAGGCAGACAACAGGGTCGACACAGCAAGGGGGACGCAATGCAGGGCCTGATGCAGGACTATCCGCTCATCTTGGACATGGCTTTCGATCGGGCCGAGAAGCTGTGGTCCACCAAGCAGTTGATCACCGCCACCGGGGCGGGCGGGCAGGTGGAGACGACCACCTACGGCGCGTGGGCAGAGCGGACTCGCCGCCTGGGCGGGGCCCTCGACGACCTGGGCATCTCCGCCGACGGACGGGTCGGCACATTTTGTTGGAACACCGAGCGCCACCTCGAGCTGTATTTCGCCGTGCCCTGCACCGGCCGGGTGCTGCACACCCTCAACATCCGTCTCTTCGACGACCAGATCACCTACATCGCCAACCATGCTGCCGACGAGGCCATCTTCTGCGACCGCAGCCTGTTGGGCCTGCTCTGGCCGCTCATCGACACCATGCCCGAAGTGCGCCACGTGGTGGTCATCGACGACGGAGATGGCGAGATCCCCGCCGACGAGCGGATACTCGACTACGAGGCCCTGATCGACAGCGCCCAGCCTCATGCCTTAAGGGTGGTCACCGACGAGAACCAGGCGGCATCGATGTGTTACACCAGCGGGACGACGGGGAACCCCAAAGGCGTGGTGTACTCCCACCGCTCGATCATGCTCCACGCCATGTGCGCCATGATGGTCGACACGCTGGGCGTCAGTGAGAGTGACCGCGTGCTGCCGGTCGTACCCATGTTCCATGCCAACGCCTGGGGTCTGTGTCAGGCGGCGGTGTTCGCCGGCTCGGAGATCGTCTTCCCCGGCCGCGACCTGTCCGCCGAGGCCATCACCGAGCTGCTTGTCGGCCAACGGGTGACGCTGGCCGGAGGGGTGCCGACCGTGTGGATGGGCACCTTTCCGCTGCTCGAGGGCCGGGACCTGTCCAGGGTGCGGTCCATCCTCTGCGGCGGCTCGGCCGTACCCCGGGCGCTGGCCGAGTCCTACCGGACGGGATTCGGGGTCGAGGTCCGCCAGGCGTGGGGCATGACCGAGACCAGCCCCATAGCGTCGATCGCCCGGGTCCGCTCCGACCGGGCAGATCTCTCTGACGAGGAGCAGGCCGACCTGCGGGCCACCCAAGGGTTGCCCGCCCCTGGTGTGGACATGCGCATCGCCGAAGGCGGCGAGGTCCTGGCCTGGGACGGCCACGCCCGCGGCGAGGTCCAGGTCCGGGGTCCGTGGTGTGCGGCCGACTATTACAACGACCCCCGCTCGGGTGACTCCTTCACCAACGACGGCTGGCTGCGCACCGGGGACGTGGCCACCATCAGCCCCGACGGCTACATCCGCCTGGTCGACCGGACCAAGGACGTGATCAAGTCCGGGGGGGAGTGGATCTCCTCGGTCGACCTGGAGAACGAGCTGATGGCCCACCCGGCCATCGCCGAGGCTGCCGTCGTCGCCATCCCCCACGAGAAGTGGCAGGAGCGGCCCTTGGCCTGTGTGGTCGTCAAGGCCGACCAGTCTCTCAGCAAAGACGAGGTCCTCGAGTTCCTCAAACCCCGGGTGGCGAAGTGGTGGCTCCCCGACGACGTGGTGTTCATCGACGAGGTACCCCGCACGTCGGTCGGGAAATTCTCCAAGAAGGAGCTGCGAGACCGCTTCGCCGGCCAGTACCCCAAAGCAGCCGCCCAGTGAGCGATCTTCTGGCCACCCACGCCAGCACCCACCCGGACAAGCCGGCGATCATCGACGACCGCCTCGGTGTCGACATCGTTACCCTGACCTTCGCTGAGCTTGACCGGCGGGCCAACCAGCTGGCCGCCGTGCTCCTCTCCTTGGGGGCCAGGCCCGGGACCAAAGTGCTCACCTGGGGGCAGAACTCCGCTGCTCTCATCGTCGCCACCCACGCCCTGCGCCGCGTCGGAGCAGTGACCGTCCCTCTCAACTACCGCCTGGCGTCGGAGGAGGCGGCGTACGTGATCGACAACAGCGACGCCTCGATCGTCTACGTCGACGCCGAGTACACCGGTGCCCTCGATGAGATCCGGACCGATGTCCCCAAGGTGGCCGATGTGCTGGTATTCGACGGTGACGGCGAGCTCGAGGCCCGCATGGACGCGGCGTCGAGTGGACCGCCCGACATCGACGTGGCCGCCCCTCCCGCCACCATGATCTACACGTCGGGCACCACCGGCCGGCCCAAGGGAGCGGTGCGCAGCTCGGCCATCGACCCCGGTCAGGTCGGCGGACTGCTCAGCCTGATCGGTTACGTCCCCGACGACGTGTACCTGACCACCGGACCCCTCTACCACTCGGGGCCCGGCGGGTTTGCGGCGATAGCCCACGCCCTCGGCAACACCATCGTCGTGCAGCACCGCTTCGAGCCCGAGGACTGGCTCCGTCTGGTGCAGGCCTACGTAGTGACGACCACCTTCACCGCCCCCACACCCATCCGGATGATCACCGCTCTGCCCGACGAGGTCAAGGATCGCTACGACCGTTCCTCGATGCGGCGGCTGATCGCCAACGCCGCCCCTTGGACCCTGGCCCTCAAGCAACGTTACCTGGCCGACTTCCCGACCGACTCGCTGTGGGAGGTGTACGGCTCGACCGAGTTGGGCGTCGACACCGTGCTGGCCCCCGAGGACCACCTGGCCAAGCCGGGATCCTGCGGGAAGCCGGCGCCTGGCATCGACATCGTCCTCTTCGATGAGGAAGGCAACGAGGTCACCGACCCCGGTGTCACCGGTGAGCTGTACGTGCGGTCGGCCAGCCTGTTCACCGGCTACCACAAGGCCGAGCAGAAGTATCGCGACGCCAGCCGGGGTGACTTCCACACCGTCGGGGACATCGCCTACTTCGATGACGATGGTTACCTCTACATCGCCGACCGCAAGTCGGACATGATCGTCAGTGGGGGCATGAACATCTACCCGGCAGAGATCGAGGCGGCGCTCGACGCATCCCCTGATATCGAGGAGGTCGCCGTCTTCGGGGTCGACAATGAGGAGTGGGGCGAATCGGTTCACGCCGCCGTCGTCCCCGCCCACGTGGCGGTGACCGCCGAGGACATCATCGACTTCGCCCGAGCCCACGTGGCCCGCTACAAGGTGCCGCGCACCATCACCTTCGTCAACGAGCTGCCCAAGACCGGGTCGGGCAAGGTCCTCAAGCGTCAGCTCAGAGCCGACCTGTCCTCCTCCCGCCCGTGACTTGTTGCCGCCCATGACCTCACCGTCGGGACGCCAGACAGTCGGGGCCACCCGGGCCGTGTGGGGATCATCCCCCGCTGAGAGCCTGCAGGGTGATCATGGCTTCGGCGACCCGCTCGGCGGGGACCAGCAGATGGTCGTGGTGGCGCCCGGCGATGACGTTGCAGCTGATGCCCGCGTCAGCCAGGGTCCGGCTGACTGCCGCGGTGAGGCCCACTGCGCCCAGAGCCGAGCGGACCTCGAGGGTGATCCAGGCGGCCACGTAGTCGTAGCTCAGCTGGCGTCGGTCCGCTTCGAGGCGGTCGACGACGACGCTCAGTCCCTCGTCCTCGTGGACCGATGCGCGGGCATCCAGGCCTTCCGCCCCGGCCCACCCGTCCACGGTGACGAACACGAACGAGCCGTCCAACAGGCGGGGGCGCATGTTACCCAGGAGGGCGGCGAGGTCGCCCTCCACGGACATCGTCAGGTCCCCGTCTGCTCAGCCGGGAGCAGACGGTTCTTGAACAGCGCCAGCACCTGGTCGACCGCGGCCCGCGTCGGAGTGCCGTCCCGGTCATCGAGGTGCTCGGTGAGCACCGAGTGGGCGGTCGCCGGGTGTCCGAAGGGATTGCCTTTGGAGGAGTCCAGCTCGACGGAGACGAACCGATCGCCGAGCTCATCGCGGAGGCGCTGGAAACGGCCCGCCGGGCACGTTCGGTCCCCGGTGAAGCGCAGACCGAGGATCCGGGTCCCGTCCCCTTCGGTGCGTGCCCTGATGGTGGTCAGGTCCGCATGGGAGACGGCAGGATCGGCTTTCCGAGGTCCTCCGAAAGGGAACGGCAGCGACGGCTGGCTGAGCACCGGGGCGATGACGATGTCGTCGACGGCCATGGCCAGGGCGTAGTTCCCGGTGAAGCACATGCCGACCACCCCGATGCCCGGACCGCCGCCCCGCACGTGTTCCGACCTGGCCAGGGCCCGCAGCCAGTCGCTCACCGGGCCGATCTGACCCAGGGCCAGGCAGCAGAACTCCTTGGAGACACAGACGTGCAGCAGGCTCTGGGCGGCGTAGGCGGCCGAGGGCGCCCGGCCCGGGGTTCCGAAGAGGTGGGGGAGAGCCACGCTGCAACCCAGGTCCATCACCCGGCGGGCGAAGGCCGCGACCTTGGGGGTGATGCCGGGGATCTCGGCGATGACCACCACCGCCGGGCCGGTGCCGGCCCGGTACACATCGTGGGTGATGTCGCCGGCGGTGAACGGGGCGGCGGTGAACCCCCCGAGGACGTCGGCCATGGGCCGATAGTAGGCGGGCCGGGCTCTTTGATGGCATGGGTGGGCCGACACGCCGGGGGCCGGGGGCACCCGACGGAAGGGTCGGTGTCCCGGCGCGGGAACCGAACTGGGGGGCGCCATACCACCCATGTGGGGAATCCCGCCCCCAAGTTTCGTCAACGCTCGGCCAAGCGGGATCCCCCCGATCCCCGACGGTTCCAGGCGGGCGTCGTTTCCTGCGCCTCTGCGGTGTCTGCGGTGAGGTCCCCTCGGCGCAGGGCGGTGACCAGCGCTTCGTGATCACGTTCGTTCTGGTCGGCGTAAGCTCGAGCGAAGCGGCCCAACGCTGTGTCGAAGCGGTCGGAGCGACCCAGGTACCCGGCGATCATGGATGCGCCGCTGGTTCGGGCGTGGCCCTTGGCCAGCAGACCGCCACAGATGGAGGCGTAGTCGATCAGAGAGGGGGTGTCTATGGCACCGAGGGCTATGGCACCCTTCATGTTGCGAAACTGGCGCACGTAGTACTGCCGGCCGTCGACGCTGGTCCAACCAAGCAGGGGGTCGCTGACGGTCTGGAGCGCCTGTTGGTACTCCACCACTCGCTGCCCCTGATGGTCGTGGTGGGCGGAGCGGCCGTGGACGAAGGGGGCGACGACCGAACGGCGCGCCTGCTTCAGCTGGAGAAACACGACATCATTGGGGCTGCTCCCCTCACACAGCGCCACGTAGGCG
>JALZAH010000263.1 GCA_030948425.1 Actinomycetota bacterium | reverse complement strand
GGAAGGTTGTTCCTGGTGATCCGCCCCCGCCGGGGCGGGCCCGGGCTTGTGGCGTGGGGACGGATGACGGTGATGTCGAGGCGGTCCTGGAGGATGACGTCGGCTGCCGAGCCGATCCGCTGGAGGAAACCGAGGTAGGCCTCGCAGCAGCGCAGGAACACATGCTGGCCGTTGTCGACCCATTGGCCGTCGTGGTCGAACGACCAGGTGAGACCGCCCAGACGACGGCGGCGTTCGACCACGGTGACGCGCGCCCCGCCGTCGGCACAGTGCAGAGCGGCGGTCAGGCCGGCCAGACCTCCGCCGACGACAACGACGTGGGGGGCGGTCACGACCGGCCTCGGGTCAGGCCCAACAGGGCGACCTGGGCCTTCTCCCACGCCGGCAGCGACACCCGGGTGTGCAGCACGGCGGCCGGTTGGCGTTGGATGCGCACCAGGAGCCGCCGGTATATGCCGGCCATGGCCGCCGTGCACGCACGTGACCGCCGATCGAGCAGGGGGAGCAGACGGAGTCCCTCGGCGTACCACGTCTCGGCCCGGGCGGCCTCGAAGGCGATGACGGCTGCCACGTTGTCGACCGGGCCCCGCAGGTCGTCGCCGGCGCCGAATCGGGCCAGGTCGGCTCTTGGCAGGTAGACCCGGCCCATGGTGTCGCGGTCCTCGACGACGTCGCGGAGGATGTTGGTGATCTGCAGAGCCACGCCCAGGGCGTCGGCCAGCGGCTCGGCCGCCACCGGGTCGTCGCAGCCATACACCCCGAGGGAGAGTCGGCCCACGGTGCCCGCTACCCGTCGGCAGTAGACGACCAGATCGTCGAAGGTCCGGTAGGTGGTCCCGTTGACGTCCATCTCGCAGCCGTCGATCAGCTCCTCGAGGGCCGTCATGGGGATGGGGTAGCGCGCAGAGGCGTCGGCCAGGGCCACGAGGATCGGGTCGTCGCCGGCCGCCATCGGATCGGCCACGATGGCCGCCAGCTGCGTGCGGATCTCAGCCAGGGCATCGAGTTTGACCGGGCCCGGATCGACGCCATCACCGATGTCGTCGATGCGACGGGCCACGGCGTACAGCGCGGACATGGCCTGGCGCTTGGCAGGGGGCAGCAGGCGGATGCCGTAGGAGAAGTTCTTCGCCTCCGTGCGCGTCACGGCCTCGCAACGAGCGTACGCCTCGGTGACGTTCATGCTGGCCCTCGGGTGTGGTGGCGCCCGGCGGCGGGGCGGGCCAGGAGCGTTGCCGCGTGGGTCAGAAGGCGTGGCATCGTCGGCCGGGGGGCGCCCGCCAACGGGTCGAAGTGGGCGTCGGCCAGGGCGTCGAGGGCGGCATGGCCGCCGGCGACGAATCCGGCGACGGCCAGGCGACCCTTGCCGCGCAGGGACCGGACGAGCGGTTCTCCCTCTATCAGGATGCGCCGGGCGCGGGCGGCCTCGAAGCACATGACACTGCGCAGCTGGGTACTGACAGGCCCGGGACCGGCCAGCTCGCCGGCATCCACGTCGAAGCGTTGTAGATCCTCGGCAGGGAGATAGACCCGCCCGGCGGCGGCGTCCTCGGCCACGTCGCCGCAGTGCTCGACGATCTGCAGAGCGGTGCACACCCGATCGGACCACCTCACTCGTTCGGTGGTGGAGGCGTCGAAGATGGCCAGGACCAACCGGCCGACGGGGTTGGCCGACCAAGCGCAGTAGTGGACCAAATCGTCGAAGGTGGTGTAGGTGACGTCCGTCTGGTCGATCTGGTTGGCCCGGATGAGGTCGCGCAGGAGTTGGGGGTCGGCGTCGACGTCACCGACGAGGTCGGCGGCCGAACGCACCAGCGGGTGGATGGAGGCGTCCTGTGGATGGTGAAGGGCCCGGGTGAGCTCGGCGTCGACCCAGGCCAGGGCGACCAGCCGGTCGCCTGGGTAGGCGTCGCCCAACTCGTCGACCAGACGGGCCCAGCCGTAGAGGGCAATCAGTCGGGCCCGCAGCCGGGGGCCGAGGAGGGCGGAGGCCACGGGGAAGTTCTCCCCCCCCATGCGACCGAGAATCTCGGCTTCGGTGGGCAGGTTGGCAGGCATGGGATGAGCGATGTCGGGCAGGTGGTCGGTTGGGGGGGAGACCGTCAACGGCAGCAGCCTTCAGCTAGCGGGCGAGGCGCCCGGACATGGTGGGTGGTCGGTGGTGGGTGGGGCGCGTGCAAGGCCATGACCGGTCAGTCACTAGATGTACGCGCCCGGGGCCGCCGGTGTCAAGCACCGGCGTGACGCGGCCCGCAGTCGCTGGGGGGGATCTCCCAATCGGGGCTGACCGCCCAGGTGATGACCTGGGCGAATGCCCGGTCTATGACCTTCAGCCCAGCGCAGACGGGATCGGCGGCGTCGAGGGGTCGACCGACCGCTTCGGCCAGGGTGCGCAGGACCCGGCGCGCCAGGATCCCGCTGCTGGCATGGCCCTTGGCCGCCCGGGCCCCGAGCTCGAGGAGTATGGGCATGACCCCGGCGACCAACCCGGCGAAGACCTCGGCGGTGTGATCGGGGTCGTTGGCGATCCCGTCGGGTCCCCCGAGGGTCTCGACGGCGGTGGCGAAGCTGGCTGCGGTGTCGTCGAGCAGGTGCTCGACCACGGCGTCGAAGAGATCCTCCTTCGACGCGAAGTAGCGGTAGACGCGGCCCTTGGCCACGCCTGCGCCGTCGGCCACGTCGCCGATGGTCACCTCGGCGTAGCTCTGCGTCCGGAAGGCCTCGGTGGCGGCGTTCACGATCCGAGCACGGACGTCCGCCGGGGTCTGTTCGGCGTCGCTCGGGGCTCCCGGCGGGTCGGCCAGCAGAGCGGGCAACGCCTCGGCGATGGCGTCCAGGCTCATGGCGTGCACCTGGCGCAACCGGCGGATGAGGCGCAGGGTCTCGATGTGGCGCTCGTCGTAGCAGAACCGGTTGCGCGCCATGCGTCCCGGCGGGGGGATGAGTCCTACCCGCCGGTAGTGGTGGATGGTGCTGGCCGGTACACCGGTGGCCGCAACCAGATCCGACAGGGTCAGTCGCGTCACCGGCTCGCTCAGAACGAGCGACGCAGCAGCCACCGCTTCACCCGCCCGTACGGCGGGTACATGACACCCGGGTCGGGGCGGGTGCCGCGCTGGAACACCGCCTTGCGGTGCGAGAAGGTATCGAAGCCTGCCTTGCCGTGATAGGCGCCCATGCCGCTCTCCCCGACCCCGCCGAAGGGCAGGTCGGTGACGGCCAGGTGCAGGAGGGTCCCGTTGGCGCACACGCCGCCTGAGGACGTCTCGGCGACCACCCGGTCGATCGCCGCCTGGTCCTCGGAGAACACGTAGAGAGCGAGGGGCTTGTCGTGGGCATTGATGGTGGCAATGGCCTCGTCGAGTCCGTCGTAGGCCAGCACCGGGAGGATGGGCCCGAAGATCTCCTCGCTCATGACGGCCTCGTCCCAGGACACGTCGGAGAGCACGGTCGGGGCCAGGTAGCGCTGCGAGCGGTCGGAGTTGCCGCCCACGACGACGCGCCCGGATGTGCGCTCGTCGAGCAGTCGTTGCAGACGGTCGAAGTGACGATCGCTGACGATGCGGGTCAGATCGGGGCTGGCCTGGGGGTCGGCTCCGTAGAACGCGGTGAGCTCCTTGGTGACCAGCTCCACAAAAGGCTCTTCCACGCTGCGGTCGACCAGGACGTAGTCGGGGGCCACGCACGTCTGGCCGGCGTTGACGAACTTCCCCCACGCCACCCGTCGAGCGGCCACGGCCAGGTTGGCCCTGCGGTCGATGATGGTCGGGCTCTTGCCTCCCAGCTCCAGGGTGACCGGCGTCAGGTGCTTGGCCGCCGCCTCCATGACGATGCGACCGACGGTGCCGTTGCCGGTGTAGAAGATGTGGTCCCAGTGCTCCTTGAGCAGCGACGTGACGACCGGGGCGTCACCCTCGACGATGGCCACGGCCGACTCGTCGAGGTAGCGGGGCACCCAGCGCGACAGGGCGGCCGCCGTGCGCATTGTGATCTCCGAGGGCTTGCCGACGACGGCGTTGCCGGCCGCCAGGGCGTAGGCCATCGGCAGCAGCAGCAAGTGCAACGGGTAGTTCCACGGAGCGACGACGAGGGCGACGCCGAGCGGCTCGGCGACGATCGACGCCTTGGAGGGCCGGAGCATGGCCCGCACCCGGACACGCTCGGGGGATGACCAGTCCTTGAGGTTGTGCAGGATGTGGTGGATCTCGTTCTGGACGTGGCGCAGTTCGGTCATCCACCCCTCGATGGCGGGCTTGCCCAGGTCCGCCGCCAGGGCCTCGAGGAACTCCGCTTCGCCATCGCTGAGCATCTGGGACATGGCCCGCAGCTGGGTTCGGCGCCACTCCAGCGGACGGGTGGTCCCCTGGTCGAACGTGGTCCGCAGGTGAGCGACCAAAGGGCCGTGGTCGGTGCTGGAGGTGGACTCGTGCAACGAGGTCATGACCACCAGCGTGCCACGTCCACCCCGCCTCAGGCTTCAGCGGGAACCGATCCCATCTTTCCTCGCTGGAAGTCCTCGAATGCCTCGGCCAGCTCGGCCCGGGTGTTCATGACGAACGGTCCGTAGGTGGCAATGGGCTCGCCGATGGGCTTACCGCCGAGGATCAGCAGCTCCAGGTCGGGTGCGTTGCCGTCCTGGTTACGATCGGCTTGGGCGATGAGCGAGCCCCCGGCGCCGAAGGCGGCCAGCTGACCAGTGTGCACGGCGCTGCGCTCAGGGCCGACGACGCCCCGACCGGCGAGGACGTAGATGAGGGCGTTGAACGCCGGGTCCCAGGGCAGTGTCACCTGCGCGCCGGGGTGGACGGTGGCGTGGGTCATGGCGATCGGCGTGTGGGTCGACCCCGGGCCCTGGTGGCCACCGATGTTGCCAGCGATGACCCGGATGAGGGCCCCGGCGTCAGGGGTGGTGAACAGCGAGACCTCCTCGGCACCGAGGTTCTGATAGCCCGGCGACAGCCACTTGTCGGCGGCGGGCAGGTTCACCCACAGCTGGATCCCGTGGAACAGCCCGCCGCTGACCACCAGCTCCTCGGGGGGCCTCTCGATGTGGAGGATGCCCGAACCCGCGGTCATCCATTGGGTGGACCCGTTGGTGATCAGGCCACCGCCCCCGTGGGAGTCACGGTGGGCGAAGGTCCCGTCGATGATGTATGTCACCGTCTCGAAGCCGCGGTGGGGGTGCCACGCCGTGCCCTTGGGCTCACCAGGCGCGTACTCCACCTCGCCCATCTGGTCCATGTGGACGAACGGATCGAGTAGCTCACGGGGCACTCCGGCGAATGCCCGGCGGACGGGGAAGCCCTCGCCCTCGAATCCGCTCGGGGCCGTGGTCAAGGAGATGACCCGTCGTGGTTGGGCGTCGCCTGGCGCCTCGACGGCGGAGAGGGTGGTGAGGTCGGAGACGGTCACGGCGGGCAAGGGAACCTCCTGTTGCGGTCGCAGGCACGGCCATGTCGCTCGGGTCGGCCATCAGTTGATACAACAACTACTGCAACCGAGGCTCGGGAGCGGTATTCCCATACCATGGATGCCGTGCCCGCCGAGCCCGGACCGCCTGTACTTTCGTCAGCTCCTCTCCGGGCGTGATTTCGCCCAGCACGACCCGGTGGCCCGACAGATGGTCAACTTCGCCTATCTCATCGGCGATCGGGTCACCCGCCAGGCGCTCGTTGTGGATCCCGCCTACGGGGTGGGAGAGCTGCTGGATGTGGCCGAGGAGGACGGGATGACCATCGTCGGGGTGCTGGCCACCCACTACCACCCCGATCACGTGGGCGGCTCGCTGCTGGGCCACAGCATCGAGGGCGTTGCTGAGCTCCTGGCCCGCACGACGGTTCCCATCCACGCCAATCGCCATGAGGCGGCGCTGATCTGCAAGGTCACCGGCGCCTCGGCCAACGACGTCGTCGGCCACGACAGCGGTGACCAGGTCAGCGTCGGCACCGTCGACGTCGAGCTGCTCCACACCCCGGGCCACACGCCGGGAAGCCAGTGCTTCCTGGTCGACGGCATGCTGGTGTCGGGTGACACCTTGTTCCTGCAGGGATGCGGTCGCACCGACCTGCCGGGCAGTGACCCGGCCGCCATGTACGCCAGCCTCCGCCATCTGGCATCCCTCTCCGATGACGTGGTCGTCTACCCCGGGCATCGCTACTCGGAGCCGGCGTCGGAATCCATGGGCTCGGTTCGGACCGGCAACGTCGCTTTGCGCCCGACCAGCGAAGAGCACTGGCTGGCCATGTTCGCCGGCTGATTGGCGCCGCCGACGTGCCCGGGCGGCGAGTATCTGATCAGATCGTCCCATGACGGTCATCAAGATCAATGCCATCACCGTGCCCGAAGACGCCGGCGACGAGTTGGCCCGGCGCTTCGCCGGTCGAGCCGGCGCAGTGGACGGCCAGGACGGCTTCGAAGGATTCGAGCTCCTCCGACCGACCGACGAGCGTCACCAGTGGCTGGTGGTCACCCGGTGGCGCGACACAGCGTCGTTCGAGGCGTGGACCACCTCGTCGGCCTTCGCCCACGGCCACGCCGGTGCCGATCGGCCCGCTCCCCACGGTGGTCCTGTGTCGGTGTCGTCTGAGCTGTGGTCCTATGAGGTGGCTGGTGCTTCGACGGGCGACACCGGAGCCTGAACCGAGCGGGGACAGGCGGTCGGCCAGCTCGGAGGCATTCGAGGCGGGGACCGTCAGCTGTTCTGCCAGCGGCGTAGCTCGCGCCGGGCGATGCCCCGGCGGTGGACCTCGTCGGGACCGTCGGCAAAGTGCAGGGCCCGGGCGCCGGCGTACATGCGGGGCAGGGGGGTGTCGGGGCCCACGCCGGATGCCCCGTGGACCTGAATGGCCCGGTCGATGACCTTGGTGGCCACGTCGATGACCGCCACCTTGATGCCGGAGATCTCGTTGTGGGCGGACCGGTTGCCCTTGGTGTCCATCAGCCACGCCGTGTAGAGCGTGTACAACCTGGCCTGATCCAGCCCGATGCGGGCGTCGGCGATCCACGTCTGGACGGTGCCTTGCTCAGCGATGGGCTTGGAGAACGCAACCCGGTTTAGGGCCCGCTTGCAGAGCAACTCGAGGGCCCGCTCGGCCATGCCGATGGTGCGCATGCAATGGTGGATGCGTCCCGGCCCCAGACGGGCCTGGGCGATGCCGAACCCGCCGCCTTCCTCGCCAAGCACGTTGGTGACCGGTACCCGCACGTTGTCGTAGACGATCTCTGCGTGGCCCTCCTGATCGGTGTAGCCGAACACCGTCAGGTTGCGTTGGATCTCGACGCCCGGGGCGTCGAGGGGAACGAGGACCATGGACTGCTGGCGGTGGGGGGAGGCATCGGGGTTGGTTCGGCCCATGACGATGGCCAACCGGCAGCGGCTGTCCATGGCCCCCGATGACCACCACTTGGTTCCGTTGATCACGTAGTCGTCGCCGTCGCGGGTGATGCTGGTCTGGATGTTGGTGGCGTCGGAGCTGGCCACATCGGGCTCGGTCATGGAGAAGCACGAGCGGATCTCGCCTTCGAGGAGGGGCTGCAGCCACTGCTCCTTCTGCTCGTCGGTGCCGAACATGGTCAGGATCTCCATGTTCCCTGTGTCGGGGGCCGAGCAGTTGCACGCCTCGGGCGCCAAGAAGGAGCGGCCCATGACCTCACACAAGGTGGCGTAGTCGGTGTTGGAGAGGCCGTCGGTCCACTGCGTCTTGTGGGGCAGGAAGAGGTTCCACAGGGCAAGGGAGCGGGCTTCCGCCTTCAGGTCGGCCATGACCGGAGGGTGCAGGTGGGGGTCGCCACCGTCGCGCAGCTGAGTCTCGAAAACCGCCTCTGCGGGGTAGACAGAACGATCCATGAACTCGAGCAGCTGGCCACGCAGGTCCTCGGCTCGCGATGAGATGGCGAAATCCATGGGACCGTTCCTAGCGCAGTCTCCGGGCAGCTGGCGACCTCGCTCAGCTACGGATACCGAGCTCGTCGAAGCGGTGCCGCATGCCCGATTCGTCCCGCTCGAAGACCCGGCCAAGTGACCGCACGTCCTCGTCTCGGATGGTGATGACCCGCCCGTTGAAGTCGCCCCGCTGGACCTGGATCATGCCGATGTAGCGCCGCAGGAGGTCCCGCTCGGGAGCCTGCAGGGCCTGAAGCTTGACCAGGTCGACCGTGACCGGCTCGCCCTCGCCGGGGTGTCCATTTGCCGAGCCATCGTCGGGCTCGACCGAACCATTCTGGGTCGAGGAGCCGCTTCGCGGGAGCAGCTGGTCGACGGGAGTCCCATAGAGGGCGGCCAGTCGCTGGAGGCGCAGCACCGAGATGATGCGCTCTCCGCGTTCGTAGGCCCCGAGGACCGATGCCTTGAACTCGCGTGCCGAGGTCTCTTCGACCGCTTGCAACGAAAGTCCCTGCTGGCGACGTATATCCCGTAACCGTTCGCCCACCTCGCGAGCGAATGCGGGGCTCATCTCCTCGGAGCTCATGGGTGTGATCCTCATCCGGTCCTGTTGGGGGTGACCACGAAGAGTAGCCGACCGGCGAGTCTCAGGAGTCTCGGGGACTCGGTCCGCTTACCGGTCCCGGGCCCCGCAAGGCCAGAAAATGGTGGCCCTGGAGCGATACGGCGTCGCCCGCGCCGAGCCGCGGGCCGGAGGGGGCCCCCGCCCCGTGCCCGGTGGCGCTGAGGGTGACCGAGTCATCGGTGGTGTCGACCACCACCTGCCAGGTCGCACCCCAGTGAGCCGGCGGGAGCTGGAACTCGAGAGGCTGTTCCCAACTGTTGAAGCACAGATAGAACGATTGGTCGATGATCGGCCGACCGTGACGATCCGGTTCAGGGATCGACGAACCGTTGAGCCACACGGCCAGCGACTTGGCGTAGCTGACGCCCCAGTCGGCGTTGGTCATCTCGCCGCCCTCGGGTCGGAGCCAGGCGATGTCGGGCAGGCGGCCCTCGGATGCGCCGCCACCCCGGAGCGGACGTCCCCGGAGGAACCGTCGCCGGCGGAACACCGGGTGGTCGGTCCGCAGTTGGACGAGGGCCCGGGTCCAAGCGAGCAGCTCGGCGTCGACATCCGCCCAGTCGTACCAGGAGATATCGTTGTCCTGACAGTAGGCGTTGTTGTTGCCCTGCTGGGTCCGGCCCAGCTCATCGCCTCCCAGGAGCATCGGTACCCCCTGGGAGAGGAACAGGGTGGCAAGGAGGTTTCGCTGCTGGCGGGCCCGCAGGGCGTTGACTCCGGGATCGTCGGTCGGACCCTCGACGCCGCAGTTCCATGAGCGGTTGTCGTCGGTGCCGTCCCTGCCGTCCTCGCCGTTGGCCACATTGTGCTTGGCATTGTTCGACGTCAGGTCCTTCAAGGTGAAGCCGTCGTGGCAGGTGACGAAGTTGATGCTGGCGAAGGGCCTCCGACCGGTCGCCTCGTAGAGGTCGCTGGAACCGGTCAGCCGTTCGGCCAGCTCGCCGATGGCGGTTCCGGCGGCGCGCCAGTAGTCGCGCACCGAGTCCCGGTACTTCCCGTTCCACTCCGACCACAGCGGTGGGAAGTTGCCCACCTGATAGCCACCGTCGCCCACGTCCCACGGCTCGGCGATCAGCTTGACCTGGCTGAGGACGGGGTCCTGCTGGATGATGTCGAAGAACGCGGACAGGCGGTCCACCTCGTGGAACTGGCGGGCCAAGGTGGCAGCCAGGTCGAAGCGGAAGCCGTCGACATGCATCTCGAGGACCCAGTAGCGCAGCGAATCCATCAGCAGCTGGAGCACGTGGGGACTGCGCATGTTGAGGCTGTTGCCGGTCCCCGTGGTGTCGTTGTAGTACCGGGGGTCGGCGTCGTTCAGCCGGTAGTAGCTGGGGTTGTCGATACCTCGCATCGACACGGTCGGGCCCAGATGGTTGCCTTCGGCAGTGTGGTTGTAGACCACGTCGAGGATGACCTCGATGCCCGCCTCGTGCAGGGATCGAACCATGGCCTTGAACTCGGGCACCACCCGATGCCCGGCCCGGGACCCGTAACCGTTGTGTGGGGCCAGGTAGGCGATGGAGTTGTAGCCCCAGTAGTTGCGCAGGCCCAGGGCGGCCAGCCGGTGGTCGTGGACGAAGTGGTGGACCGGCATCAGCTCCACGGCGGTGACCCCGAGTGACAGGAGGTGCTCGACGAGCGCCGGGTGGGCCAGTCCGGCGTAGGTTCCTTGAAACTCGGGCGGCACCTCGGGGTGACAAAGGGTCAGGCCGCGCACGTGGGCCTCGTAGATGACGGCGTCGGGCCACGGAGTCTTCGGATGGCGGTCCGATCCCCAATCGAAGGCCGCATCGATCACCAGCCCCTTGGGCATCGAAGATGCCGAGTCGCTCGTGTCAAAGTCGCGATCGTCACCGCCCAACGGATACCCGTATGGGGCCTGGCCCCAGCGCACCACACCGTCGACCGCTTTGGCGTAGGGGTCGAGGAGCAGCTTGTTCGGGTTGGCCCGCAACCCTTCCCCCGGTCGAACCGGTCCGCTGACCCGAAGGCCGTAGCGTTGTCCGGGTTCCACCCCCTCCAGGTACCCGTGCCAGCAGTAGGCATCTACCTCGGGGAGGCGATGACGCTGCTCGTTACCCGCCTCGTCGAACAAGCAGATGTCCACCGCATCGGCTACCTCGGAGAAGACGGCAAAGTTGGTTCCCATGCCGTCGTAGGTGGCGCCAAGGGGAAAGGGATCACCGGGGGGGACGGAGGGTGACATGGGCGGAGAAGCTACTGGCCGCTGGTCCGGCTCCGGCTGGGTGCCGGCAGCCAGCCCAGCCCCAACAGCCACTCAGCCCCACCAAAAGGAAGCGGCGATGATGAAGTACAAGCCGACCAGGGCCACGCCCTCCAGCCAGTTGTACTCACCGTCGAAGATGACCGACACCACAACGACGGCACTGACGGCCAGAGCAGCCACCAGGAGCGGGGGGAACACCAAGGTGAGCTTGGTCGGTCCAACCACGTTGGACACGAGCACCAGGACCGGGGTCAGCAGCAGGGCCACCTGGAGCGGGCTGTTGAGGGTGGTGGAGATGGCGAACTCGGGCTTGGCCCGCAGTGCGAAGCGGATCCCCACGGCGTGCTCGACGGCGTTGGACGCCAGGGCCACCACCACCAGGCCGGTGAAGGTCTGAGACAGGCCCAGCGAGCGGGTGGCCGGGGTCAGGGCGCCGACGAACCAGTCCGAGACGAACGCCGCCCCCAAGCTGCCCACCACCAGCATGGCAATGGAGAGGCCGAGCGGCCAGGCCGTGAGAGCACCAGGGTGGTCCGGTTCCGCCGCTTCGTCGCTCGTGGGAGCGGCAATGCTCGGTTGATGAGTGGGGCTGCGTCGGCGGAGATAGAACGGGACGCTGGCCGCATAGACGACCAGCAACACGATGGCGGTGACATCGGAGAGCCGGCCGCTGTGGGCGGCCGCCGGGGTGTTCAACTGATGGGCCAGGGTGGGGACGAGGAGGGCAGCCACGGCCAGGAGGAGCAGGGTGGCGTTGAGCCGGGGTTCTTCTGGATCGAACTTCTGTGTCCCGTGGCGCAGGCCACCGGCGACGAAGGCCATGCCCAGAACGAGGAGCACGTTGCCCAGCACGGAGCCGACCAGGGCGGCCTTGACGACCCCGGTGAGTCCATCGCGCAGGGCGAAGATCCCCACGAACAGCTCGGGGAGGTTGCCGAGCGTCGACTGCACCAGGGCGGTGGGGCTCGGACCCAGCTTCTCGCCCAAGGCCTCGATGGCCTGGCCAACCACGGCAGCCAGGGCGGCCAGGGCGAGTCCGGAGAGGACGAAACGAATGACCTCCCCACCCCCGCCGTACTCGGCGATCCCGGCGACGACAGTGAACGCCAGACCGGCGAGGGTGATGATCCGCTGGGTGGGGGAGAGGGTGCGCAGCATTCGTGACGATGATTCCGCTCCGGCACCGGGGTCGAGCGGTAGCGTCAGAGACGGTAGTTCGTTGACCGGGATTGGGGCTGACGGGACCTTCGGGCCGGCCGACTAGGCTCTCTCGACGCTTCGCCTGGCGGCGTGGCCGAGTGGTTTAGGCAAGGGCCTGCAAAGCCCTGTACACCGGTTCGATTCCGGTCGCCGCCTCCCTTTGTTCCCCCTGGTCAAGGATGTTTCACGCTCTGCGTGGTCGTCGCCTTTTGGGTCCAACCCCGCACCAACCCCACAGCCGGATCCGTTCGGCGGGGTCCGTAGTCGTACGACAGTGGCGATCTCTTCCTCGAGGAAGTCAGCCACCTTGCGGTCCCGCTCGGCGGTGGCGTGCTGGTAGAGCCGAGCTGCTCGGGGCGATGCGTGACCGATGCGAGCCAAGAGCTCCTTGGTCGTGATGCCCGGCATCCGGGCCACCAGCGTGGTGGCGTGGTGGCGCAGGTCGTGGATGCGCAGGCCTCCCGGAGGCCCGGCCTTGGCTACCGCCTTGCGCCACACGTCGGACAGCGTGGCTCGGGTGACGGGGCGACCTTCGGGACCGACGAAGACGACGCGCTTGTGCTCGCCGAGGCCCAGCCGCTCGAGTTGTTGTCGGGCGCCCGTGATGTGCCGAAGTCGTGCGGTCGCCCCATGCCAAGGCCGATGTTCACCACTCGTTCGATTTGCCCATCGGCCCGCTTCTAGGTGAGTGAGCAGAAATCCGACGCCGGGATGGTCTTCGCCCGGACAGAGAGAAGCGCCCGCTGTGTTGACCCGCCTAGCAATTTTGAGAGGCACCTGGGCCATCCTGACGGAGCGATCTCGGCAGCTTCTGCTCGACCTCCGAAAACGTCACTTCCTGCTCGGTCACCTAGTGTCCTCCGCCGGTAATTCGTTGTAGAAGTCGTCGGAGCTTCTCGAGGATCTGCTCCGCGGTCTTGGTCCAGATGAACGGCTTCGGGTTGGTGTTCCACGCCTTGATCCAGTCTCGGATGTCAGATTCCAGGGCCTGGACCGA
>JALZAH010000251.1 GCA_030948425.1 Actinomycetota bacterium | reverse complement strand
GCGCCGCCCAGGCCGCCGCGGTCACCCGACTAGGTCAGACGGCGGTGGCGGTCGGGCGGGCGGCGACCTTCCCGGGGGCGCCAGCCGACCAGGCTGTGGCCTGGACCAGCGGCGATGGGCATACCTGGTCCCCAACGAACCCACTCGACGCCATTGCCGGGGCGGGCATCGAAGATCCCCATGGCGTGTGCGCCGGACCGCAATCGGTCGTCGCCGTCGGCAGCGCGATCACATCCGGGCCGGGTCGCCAAGCCCTGGCCTGGTCCTCGAGCGACGGCGTGCACTGGCAGGCCGGTACGGTCAACCCAACGCCTGACCCCAGCGCCGACGAGTCCATGCAGAGTTGCATCACCACCGGGAATGGCTACATCGCCTTCGGGTCGACGCAGGGTGCCGACGGCAGCATCGACGCCGCCGTGTGGTACTCCAACAATGGCGCCACCTGGACCCGCCAGACGGTGGACGCCTTCGCTGGTTCGGGTCTGGGCCCCATCAAGGACCTCGCCGTCGGGGGCACGACCTGGCTGGCGGTCAGTGGTAACGACGATCACGGCGGCGCGTCCGACCGAAACCTCGGGGTGTGGCGGACGACCGATGCCGGCTCGTCGTGGCAGCGCATCGACACCACGGGAGCTCCGTGGACGGCCAGCCAGACGGCA
The DNA here is from genome assembly GCA_030948425.1 of Actinomycetota bacterium. Classification (GTDB taxonomy): domain Bacteria; phylum Actinomycetota; class Acidimicrobiia; order Acidimicrobiales; family Palsa-688; genus JALZAH01. The sequence continues at coordinate 17,673 of JALZAH010000251.1, read as the reverse complement.
TCGGTTGATCGTGTCGCTCTCAACGGGCCCAACGCCGTGGTGGCCGGCCAGATCGACGGCCGCCTCGCCGTGTGGCTGGGTACGCCCCCCGGCACTGCGGCCCCGTCGACAAGCTCGACCACGACCCCGGTTTCCGTTCCTCCCTCCTCAGCGCCAGCGCCGCCGGTGCCTCCTTCGCCGGCGACCGGCTGATCGCCACCGGCACGGTGGCCGAGGCTCCGCCTCAGCGGTCGCCGAGGAGGGCGACGGAGTCCGCCCTGTCGGCGGACGCCGGTGCCGGCTCGGCATAGCCCCCGGCGCTGACAGCCAGCTCCAGGTCGATCCCAGGGTCGGGACCAGCGGTGAATGACGTCTCGTAGGGGACCAGGGACGCCATGTCCGTGCGGTAGTAGGTCATGGTCGACAGAGGCGGCGAATAGGCGTGCACGCTGGTGGCCACGCCGACGCCGACGTTGCCCAAGTTGTGTACGTAGTCGGGCCCGAACCAGGCAGCGCGGCCTCGAACATGGTCCCGCCGGCGGCCGCCGCTCCAACGCTCAACGGAGCCGTAACGCTCGGTGAGAGTCCCCTCGGTGACGATGAACGCGCCCGAGGAGCCACCATGATCGTGGAACTCGGTGTCCTGGCCGGGCTGCCAGCCGATCAGCCACACCTCGACACTGCGTGAGCGGTGCAACCTCCTGTACCAGCGGTGATCGAAGTCGTGACGGACGATGGGACGCCACAAGGTGTCCTGACGCCCGATCCTGGCGACCAGGGCGGCCAGTTGCCGACGGGAAAGACGGGCGTCTCCCAGGGCCAGGGCGTCAACAGCGGCGGTCACGGACAAGGGGCACTGAGTGTTCAAGTCCCTCACGGGGCGCATCTCCTGTAATATGGAGAAGGTCCCGCAGCATCATCACCAGTGGTGACCAAGCCAGACGCGACCTTCTCGGCTTGTTGACCATCTGGTTGACCGCATTGCTACGGCCTCGCCGACGGAAAACCTGCGTCTGCCCGAACCGAGTGTCCCCGACTAGAGACCCCTGGCTCGGCAGGCACATCCTACCACCAGTTGGGGGGCCCTCCGCCGATGGAGATCACCAAGGAGCAGCGGGCGGCGGTGGCCGAGGTCATCACCAAGCTCGAGCGCGACTTCTACGGTCGGGGACCCACCTCGGTGCGGGTGTCGGTGAGCAATGGGGAACCTGAGCTGATCACCGCCCTGTCCACCGATCGCTTGACGATCATGGATCGCACGCTGGTCAACCGGGGCATGGTCACCGAGGTGCTGGCTCACCATCAAGCAGTGCACCAGGCCACGTCCGCCGAGTTCTGCGACGGAGTGGCCCAGATCGTCGGCCGCCAACCCTCCTCCTACCTTGCCCAACTCGATCCAGCCACCGGCTATGCCGTCCGGGTGTTCATCTTCGCCGACAGCGACGAGGGCTGAGCCCCTCCTCCCAGCGGCGACGTCGGGGAGCACCGACGTCAGGCGGCGGCCCCGACCTCGAAGGAGGCCCACATACGGGCGTAGGTGCCACCGGTCGCCAGCAACTCGTCGTGGGTCCCGTCCTCGACCACGACCCCGGCGGCCAGGACGACGATGCGGTCCGCTCGCCGGGCGGTCTGTAGGCGATGGGCGATGAGCACCGTGGTCCGGCCGTGGGCCACCACCCCCATGGCCCGGCTGACCTTCGCCTCGGTGGCCAGGTCGAGGTTGGACGTGGCCTCGTCGAGGAGGAGGATGCAAGGGTCCACCAGTTGGGCCCGGGCCAGGGCGATGAGTTGGCGCTGGCCGGCCGACAGGCTCCTTCCCCGCTCACTGACCTCGTCGAGATAGCCGTTGGGGAGGCCGGCGACGAAGCTGTGGGCCCCGACGGCGCGAGCCGCCGCTTCGACGTCGGCGTCGCCGGCTTGGTCATTGCCGTAGGCGATGTTGTCCCTGATGGTCCCGGAGAACAGAAAGGCCTCCTGGGGCACATATCCCAACTGGTGGCGGTAGGCACCCAGATCGAGGGTGCGCAGGTCTTTACCATCAGCCAGGACCCGCCCGGCGGTCGGGTCGTAGAAGCGAGTGGCCAGCTTGATGACCGTCGACTTGCCGGCACCGGTCTCGCCGACCAGGGCCACGGTCTGGCCCGGCTCGATGTCGAGATTCAGACCCCGTAGCGCCTCTTCCCCGGCGCCCCCAGGATAGGAGAAGCGAACAGCGTCGAAGCGGAGTGAACCGCTGAGCGGCCCGGGATCGACCGGGTCGACAGGGTCGGCGACCAACGGCTGGACGCTCATCAGCTCGTTGATCTGGCGCATCGACGCTCCGGCCTGTTGGTAGGAGTCGAAGGTCTGCGAGAGCTGCTGGATGGGAGCAAAGAACAGATCGAGGTAGAGCAGGAAACCGATGAGCTCACCAGAGGTGAGCGAGTGGTGGGCCACGAACACCGACCCCACCCCGAGCACCACAGCGGAGGCAGCGTCGGAGAGCATCTGCACGAACGGGAAGTACAGAGCGACCAACCGCTGGGCCGACAGGCGAGCGTCGAGGTAGCGGTTCGCCAGGTTCCGGAAGTTGGCCTCGTTGCGCCCCTGGCGGACGAAGGCCTGAGACTCCCGCACCCCCGAGAGGCTCTCGGCCATGTTGGCGTTGACGACGCCGATCTCGTCTCGAGCCCTACGGTAGGCACGACCGGATAGGGTGCGGTACACGATGGTGGCGGCCACCAGCGGGACCATCACCGACAAGGTGAGAAGGCCCAGCTTCCAGTTCCAGATCAGCAGGGCCAGCCCGACGCCGAAGAAGGTGAACAGCGCGACGAGGGCGTTGATCAGGCCGGTCTGGAGCAGGTTGGAGAAGGCATCGACGTCGGTGGTCATGCGCGTCAGGATCCGCCCCGTCAGCTCCCGCTCGTAGAAGTCGAGCGACAGCCGCTGCAGATGAGAGAAGATCCGGACCCGGAGGGCGAACAGCAGGCGTTCGGCCGTTCGTCCCGTGACGAGGACCTGGGCGACGGAATCACCCAGGTCGGCCATGGCCACCAGCGCGAAAGCGACCGAGGCGATGGCCAGGGCCCCCACCGAGGCCTTGGCCACGCCATCGTCGAGGCCGGCGCGGATGAGGATGGGCCCGAGCAGGGTGGCCACCGAATCAACCAGCACCAGAGCCAGACCGGCGGCCAGAGGCCGGCGGAAGGGGCGCAGAAAGCGACGCAGGGTGAAGCTCGGGTCGTGGTCCGCCGCCACGCTCACGTCGACGTCGGGGACGTCTCGGATGGGCGGCAGGGCTTCGACTTGGGCGAGGAGCTCGGGTGTGGCAGCCAACGCCCCCATCCAGTTGTGGGCCCCTGCGCCTCCGACCGACCCGCCCCGGCCCCGGCCCAGGCCCGGCCCGACGCTGGCGGCCCTCGAACCGGTGGAGCCTCCGCCGCCATCACCGCCTGCGCCAAGTGATCCATCCTCAGACGGCGCCTGACGCCACAGCGACGGTGTCACGCCGTCGATCTGGTCCTCGGCAACCACGCCGGCATGGCGATCGGCGTCGAGGGCCCTGTCGTCGCCCGCGATGTCGTCACCCGGCCCGGCCAGCAGAAGCCGGTAGGTATCGCAGCGCTCGATCAGCTCCTCGTGGCTGCCCTGGTCGACGACCCGGCCACCGTCGACGACGGCCACCCGATCGGCCAGGCGCAGCGTTGAGCGTCGGTGGGCAACGAGCAGGGTCGTGCGACCTCTCATCACCTGGCGCAAGGTGGCGTGGATCTCCTCTTCGACCCCGGCGTCGACCGCACTGGTGGCGTCGTCGAGGACCAGCATCCGTGGGTCGGTTATCAGAGCCCGGGCCAACGCGATGCGCTGTCGTTGCCCGCCCGAGAGGCCGAGGCCCCGCTCCCCCACCAAGGTGTCATAGCCATCGCCCAAGGCAGTGATGAAACCGTGGGCCTCGGCAGCTCGGGCGGCGGCCTCGACCATCTCGTCGGTGGCTTCGGGCCGCCCGTAGGCGATGTTGGCTCGGACGGTGTCGGAGAACAGGAAGCTCTCTTCGAACACCACCCCGATCTGGCCGCGCAGCGAGTCCAGGGTCACGTGGCGGACATCGATGCCGTCGACAGTGATCGAACCGCCCTGGATATCGTAGAACCGGGGAAGCAGCAGCGAGACCGTCGACTTGCCCGAACCCGACGTCCCCACCAGAGCCACCGTCTCACCGGGGCTCACGTGGAGGGTGAAGTTGTTGAGCACCGGTCGGTCCGGTGCGTAGGCGAAGTTCACGTGTTCGAAGACGATGTCGCCGCCCGCCGGGGCCAGGCGCTCGGCGCCGGGAAACTCGGTCACGACCGGGTTGGTGTCGAGCAGGTCGAGGACCCGTTCGGCGCCGGCCCGGGCCTGTTGAGCCACGAGGAGCAGGGCGGCAAGCATCCGAGCCGGGGCCGACAACTGCACGAGGTAGGTGGCGAAGGCCAGGAATGTTCCCACCGAGATCCTGTGGTGTATGGCCAGATAGCCGCCCAGGGCGAGGACAGCGACCTGGCCGAGGACGGGCAGGGCGGCAAGCAGGGGCTGGTAGCGGGCCTGGCAGCGCACGGCGCGCACGCGAGAGCCGTAGAGGTCACGGGCGGTGTCCACCAGGTGCCACAGCTCGCGCTCCTCCTGCCCGAAGCCCTTGACGACACGGACTCCGGAAACGGCCTCTTCGACGACGACGGCCACCTGCCCCTCGCGCTGCTGGGAGTCCCAGTTCGCCGGGAAGGTCCTGGTGCGCATGCGCAGTGCGGTGAAGAACAGGCCGGGTACCACCAGCAGGCTGACCACGGCCAGCAGAGGCGAGTACACGAACATGATCACCAGCGAACCGATGAGCAGCAACACGTTCCCGGCCATGAGCGGCAGAAAGGCCAGCAGGGCCTGGAGGAGACCGACGTCGGAGTTGGCCCGCGACACGAGCTGACCGGTCTGAAGCTGATCATGGCGGGCAAAGTCGAGACGCTGGAGCTGGTCGTAGATGGCGTTGCGCAGGTCGTACTGGACGTCGAGGCCGACTCTGCCCCCGACGTAACGACGCACGTAGGCAGCACCGAAGGCTGCGACGGCGGCCACGGCCAGGACGATCATCCACGGGGCCAGCGCAGAGCGGTGGACGATGATGACGTTGTCGATCACCTCACGCTCGACGGCAGGCACGGCGGCAATGATGGCGCTGCCGAGCAGAGCGAAGCCGAAGGCCATGATCACCTTCGAGCGGTGTGGCCTCAACCACGGGGCCAGCCGCCGGATCCATCCCCGCCGGGTCACCCGCCGGTCATCGACGGCGTCAGCGCACCAGAAGACCGGGTGTCGACGTTGGCCGCACCCAACTGAACGGAAGGAGCGGACATGGTACGCCAGGCTAACAGTGACGATCCCGAACCAGTCCGGGAGTTTCCCCGGCGCCGTCCTCGGGGGCAGGCGCCCCCGAGCGGCGAAGAACCCGGGCACCGGCGACCCCCCAGACCAAGCTCTCCATGAACACCCAGCTGCGACGGTGGATGGCCGTGGGTCCATAAGCGTGCAGGGCCATCCGGTGGCGGGGCCCGGGGTAACCCTTGTTCCGGTCGAACTCGAACCCCGGGTAGTGCTCCGCCTCGGCCCGCATGACGCGGTCCCGGCTGACCTTGGCCAGGATCGACGCGGCGGCGATGGACAGGCTGGTGGCGTCGCCCCCAACAACCATGCGACTGCAGCCCCGGCCGACGAAGTCCCAGTTCCCGTCGACCAGAACCTGGTCGGGGACTACACCCAGGCCGTCGATGGCCCGGCAGGTGGCCAGGCGTTGGGCGGCGGCCATGCCCAGGTCGTCGCACTCCGCCTGGGTGGCCGAACCGACGGCCCACAAGCACCAGGCGGCGATCCGTCCGAAGAGTCGCTCCCGTTCGCCCTCCCGCAGCATCTTGGAGTCCCGCACACCGTAGACCCGGCGATCCCGAGGAACGACGGCCGCCCCCACAGTGAGCGGCCCGGCCCACGATCCTCGCCCGACCTCGTCGACGCCGACAACAACGTCGTGGCCGGCCGCCCATCCCTCGCGCTCGAGGCGCAGACCGGGGACCGCACGGCGAGTGCTCACCGAAGGTTCACCGCCGATCAACTCCCCGTGATGGAAGGTGGTAACGGTTGAACAACAACCCGTCGCCGACGAGCAGGTGCACCAGGTGGGCCCGGACAGGATCGGCCAGTGGCGCCCCCGCAACCAGGCCGAGGTGGCCGGGACCGGCCAGCACCGGAGCCTGGGTCAGGCAGAGCTCGTCGATGGCGCCGGCGGCGAGCAAGCTGGTGACGACAGTCGGGCCGCCTTCACACAACACGCCCGTTAGCGCCCGGGCGCGGAGCTGGTCCAAGGCGACGGTGAGGTCGACGGACTCGTCGCCGCAGATCACCACGTCGGCTCGTTTGGCCAGGGCGGAGCGAGCATCGATCGGTGCCTTGTCACAGGTGAGGATGAGCGGCACCGGGTCGTCGACCGCCTCGGTGAACAGGCGGCCCTGTGGGTCGAGGTCGGCGCGGTTGGTCAGCACTGCCACCGGTGGCCTGGGCGACTGGCCCCGCTCGATCCTGCGGGACCGTGCCGCCGCCGGCAGGGTCACGGGCCCATAGTTCTCCGTTCGGGCGGTCCCCGAACCGACGAGCACGACGTCAGCCAAGGCCCGCAGCGCCGAAAAGACGAGTCGGTCATCGGGGCCGCCGAGCTGGCTGCTGCGCCCCTCGAGCTCGACGGCGCCATCCAGGCTGACGATCAGGTTGGCCCGCACCCAGCTTGGGCGGGGCGCCTGGTAGAGCGCCTCGAGGGAGCCGGGGTCGATCATGGTCAACGATTGGGCAACGACGTCAGGGCCGCCCAGCACCACGCTCAACGCCACGGCAGGACCGCTTGGGCCGGAAGGGGCGGGGACGTCACGGCCTTCACCGTACTGGCGCTCGCCCGGTCCCTAGGATGCGATCGTGACCATCCCCGCCTCGTCACCGCCCCCCAGCGCGCTTGCGCCGAGCGGGTGGGTGGGACGGGCGGCCGTGCTGGTGCCGGTGAAGGCCTTCGACCAGGCCAAGCTTCGTTTGGCCCCCGCATTGTCACCGGAGCGCCGGGCGGCCCTGGCCCGGACCATGGCCGAACAGGTTCTCCGTTCCGCTGGTCGCCTGCCCGCCGCCGTGGTCTGTGATGACCGCCAGGTGGCCGCGTGGGCACGCAACCTCGGTGCCCTCGTCATCTGGGAGCCGGGACGAGGCCTCAACGGGGCGGTGGCCGCCGGTGTCGCCCACCTGGCCGGCGCCGGTGTCAAACACGTCGTGGTCGCCGCCGGCGATCTCCCTCTGGCCGAGGATCTCGCGTGGCTCGCCGAGTTCGACGGGATCACCATCGTCCCCGACCGGCGCCACGACGGAACCAACGTGATCGCCCTGCCCACCTCGACACCATTCGGGTTCTCCTACGGCCCGGGCTCGTTCTCCCGCCACCTGACCGAGGCCCACCTCATCGGCGTCCCCATCCGCGTTGTCTATGCCTCGCCTCTCGGATGCGACGTTGACCTGCCCGACGACTTGGATCTCCTCCACCGATGACCCACCCCCCCTCTGGTCGGATCCCGAGGATCCGGTCCGATTGGTGGCTGTCCGCCAAGACGAGCAACGCCGCGCGTCGGTGGAGCTCGGCGGTACCGGTGAGGTCACCTTCCTCGGCTGGCCCGACGGCGAGCTCGAGTCAGGACTGCGCCAACGCCAGGAGATGGCGAACGTCATCCGGGCCGTGCGCCCCGACGTCGTCGTCGGCCACGACCCGTGAAAGCGCTAACGGATCTGTGACCCGGGATGGGCTCAGCGCTTCGTGGCCTTCTTGACCGCTTTCCTGGCCGGGGACTTCACGCCCGTCTGAGCCGTCTTGGCCGCCGTCTTCTCCACCCGCCCGGCGCCCCTCTTGACGACACCGGCAGCCTTGCGGGTAGCTGACGCCGTCTTCTTGTCAGCCGCCTTGGTGGTGCCTCGAGCCTGCTTCGTCGCTGACTTTCCAGCCTTCGTCGACTTCGTCGCCGACTTGGAGGCTCCCGACTTGGCGGCACCCGACGTCTTCTTGCCCGCAGGCGACCGTGATGGGCTTGCCTTCTTGGCCGCCGACTTGGTTGCCCTACCGGACTTGTTGGTCGCCGAGTTGGTCGAGGCGCCCGCCTTCTTGGAAGCTGATGCCCCGGAGGTTGCCGACTTCTTGGCCGTCGACTTCTTGGCCGTCGACTTCTGCGCTGTCGACTTCTTGGCCGTTGACTTCTGCGCTGTCGGCCTCTTGGCCGTTGACTTCTGCGCTGTCGGCCTCTTGGCCGTCGATGTAGCCGACGATGCCGTGCTCTTGGCTGACGATGTAGCTGCCACAGTCGACTTCCGGCCCGGCGTCGCTGCCTTACTGGCGTTGGACTTGCCGGCGACGGCTGCGCTCCTGGCCGCTTGCACGGTTGCTCCCCGCGCCCCGGCGGCGGAGCGTTGCGCAGACGTAGACGTGGCGTCCGCCGACCGCTTGACAGCTCCGGCGCGCTTGGCGGTGGTCTTGGCACTCGACTCCCAGGCCTCGGCCACATCGGCCGCTACTCCTGCACCGACCTCTTCGACCTTTCGGGTCACGGCCTTGACCGCGGCTACAGCGGTCTTCTTCACGCTCGCTCTGGCCTGACGGGGCGACGAATTGGCCGGGGTGGTTGAGCTCGTGCGGTTCGGGGACATCGGGACCTCTCGCTCAGCGCTTCTTGGCAGCGGAGGTCTTCTTCGCTGACGTCTTCTTGGCGGGCGTCGTCTTGGCGGCGGTGGTCTTTTTGGCAGCTGTCCTGGTCGCCGCCCTCTGTGCCGGCGCCTTGGTCGCCGCCACCTTGGACGCGGTCGCCTTCCTGGCCGGTGTCGCCTTCTTGGCGGCGGACTTCCTGGCCGCCGCCTTCTTGGTGTTGAGTGCTTCTTTGAATGCGGTGGCCGCTTTGAAGCCGACGCCCTTCGACGCCGCCACCCGCATGGGCTGATTGGTCTGCGGGTTGCGACCCATCCGGGCCGGGTTGCTCTTGGGGTTGAAAGTACCAAAGCCGAAGATCGACACCCTCGAGCCCGACCTGACCTCGGCGACGATCGTCCCCAGTGCTGCGGAGATCGCTCCATCAACCTGCTTTTTCTCGAGCCCGGTCTCTTGCGCGACCGAGTCGACCAACTCTGTGCGGTTCACAGCCGCCTCCTGGTAAGTGAGGGAAGTTCCGACCATGAAAGAGCTTTGAAGGGCTCAGGTCAAGCATTTCCCTTGAACCGCAAGGGGCATTTTCCGCCCACGACGAAAAACCCTTGCTGGACAAGGGTTTTTCGTCAGGACAGCTGAACAGGTTTTCTGAACCCGCTGGTCCTCAGGCGGCCGGAAGGAGCGCAGCGTCGAAGACCTCACTCACCTCTGATGCCAGATGGAAGGTCATCGCCTGGCGGATCTCGACGGGAATGTCGTCGAGGTCAGGCTCGTTTCGAGCGGGCAGGATCACCTCGGTCAGGCCAGCGCGGTGGGCGGCCAACACCTTGGCTCTGACGCCACCGATAGGCAGGACCCGACCTCGAAGCGTCAATTCCCCGGTCATGCCCACCTCCGGTCGCACGGCCCTGCCGGTGAGGAGGCTCACCAGCGCAGTGGCCATGGTCACGCCCGCGGAAGGGCCGTCTTTGGGGATGGCCCCGGCGGGTACGTGCAGGTGGGTGACCCGGTCGCTGAATGCCTGGGGTGAGACGCCGAGCTCGTCGGCATGGGCCCGGGTGTAGGACAGGGCGATCTGCGCTGATTCCCGCATCACGTCGCCCAACTGACCGGTGATGGTCAGCCCTGGGTCGCCCGGAGCGGCGCTGGCCTCCACGAAGAGCACGTCGCCTCCTATGCCGGTGACCGCCAGGCCGGTGGCCACGCCGGGGACCGAGGTCTGCTCGGCTACGTCGGGGACGAAGCGGGGACGGCCCAGCCAGGACCGCACGTCGTCAGCGTTGATCTCCGTTGAGTCCACGGCCGTTGAGCTTTCGGCAGCTGAGTCTTCGGCAGCTGAATCTTCGGCGGCTGAGTCCTGGGCCGTCCGAGCGGCCACCTTCCGCAGCAGCCGCCCGAGTTGGCGTTCGAGGCCACGAACGCCGGCCTCGTGGGTGTAGCCGGTGACCAGCACGGCCAGGGCCTCGTCGTCGACGGTGACCTCCTCGGGGCGCAGGCCGGCCGCCCTGATCTGGCGGGGCAACAGATGCTGGCGGCCAATGGCCACCTTTTCTTCCTCGGTGTAACCGTCGAGGGTCACGACCTCCATCCGGTCCAGCAGCGGCCCGGGAATCTGGTCGATGACGTTGGCGGTGGCGATGAACAACACGTCGGAGAGGTCCAGGTCGAGGTCCAAGTAGTGGTCACGGAAGGTGTGGTTCTGCGCCGGGTCGAGCACCTCGAGGAGGGCCGCCGCCGGGTCGCCCCGGTAGTCGCTGCCCACCTTGTCGACCTCATCGAGCAGGATCACAGGGTTCATGGTCCCCGCCTCCCGCAGGGCTCGCACGATCCGGCCGGGTAGTGCACCCACGTAGGTGCGACGGTGACCGCGAATCTCCGCCTCATCGTGGACTCCACCGAGGGCAACTCGTACGAAGTTGCGGCCCGTCGAGCGGGCCACGGAGGCACCCAGGGAAGTCTTTCCCACACCGGGAGGACCTACCAGGGACAGGATCAACCCACCACCCCGACGGCCGCCGGACTCGGTGGTATCTTCGATGCCGCGCTCGGCGCGCAGCTTTCGAACGGCCAGGTGCTCGATGATGCGCTCCTTGACCTCATCGAGACCGGTGTGGTCGGCGTCGAGCACGGCCCGGGCGTCGACCACGTCAGCGCGGTCATCGGAGTACCGGCCCCAGGGCAGGTCAAGGACGGTGTCCAGCCATGTCCGGATCCACCCGTGTTCGGGGCTCTGCTCGTTGGAACGCTCGAGCTTGTCGATCTCGCTGTCGATGGCCTTGCGGACCCCGTCGTTGATATCGAGGGCAGCGACGCGCGTCCGATAGTCGTCGTCGCCGTCGTCGCTGCCTCTGTCGCCCAGTTCCTTGCGGATGGCAGCCAGCTGCTGGCGCAGGAGATACTCGCGTTGGGTGCGCTCCATGCCCTCGGCCACGTCGGTGCGGATGCGGTCCTTCAGCTCCAGCTCGCCCAGGGCCTCTCGGGACCACCCGAGCACCAGGTCCACCCGGCGATCGACGTCGGCCTCTTCGAGAAGTTCGACCTTGCGCTCAACGGAGAGATCCGGCCAATAGCCGGCCAGGTCGGCCAAGGCGCCCGGTGCACTTGCCCGACGCCAGACCTCGGCCAACGGTCCGCTGCCGCGATGTTCGGCGATGACATCGAAGATGGCCTTCAGCTCCGTTGCCTTGGTCGCTGTGTCATCGGTCGGCTCGGTGTCTTCGATGACATCGACGTTCACCCACAGGGCCGGTCCAGCAACGGCGGTAGCCGCCCCGACGCGGGCACGACGCTCGGCGCGCACGACCACCGCCTGGGTTCCGCCGGGCAGCCCGCCCCGCCGCTCGATGGCGGCGATCACACCGACAAGGGCATAGCGTCCGGGAGTCGGATCGGCTCCATCGGAGCGACCCAGGCGGGGCAGAAGGACCAGGCGATCGCCGGCTCCCGCTGCGGCTTCCACCGCCGCTCGGGCCTCCCCCGTCTCCAGAGCCAGCGTGATGGCCATGCCCGGCAGGACCACGCCGGCGTCGAGGGGCAGGAGAGGGAGGGAGGATGTGGTGGTGAGGGAGGTCATGGGCGTCCTCCAAGGACGTAATCCAGTAAGTGCAGGGAGGATAACCGCACCGGCAGTAAAGTTGTTCCTCTACCACTTAAGTCCTAGAACAGTCCTGGTCAAGCCGCTCTATTTCCTGGTATCCCATTTCTCGAGGACGCAGAATTCGACGATGTCGTCTCGCCCATGAGTCGTGCAGGAAGGTGCATGAGATACGGCGCCATGACGCCCGTGGACTAGTCTCACCGGTCGTGCTCCGGCGCCTCCGAGCCTCGGCTCGACCCCCGACGTCTTTCTCCGACGGCGCCTGCGGGCGCCGCGTGTTGATTCTCTCCGCCAGCATGGGCGCCGGTCACGACGGGGCCGCTCGCGAGCTCGCTCATCGCCTCGAACAGGCGGGCCACGACGCCGAGGTCCGCGACTTTCTCGACGCCGGACCCCTGCGAATGGGCGCAGCCCTGCGCAGCGGCTACCAGTTCGAGTTGCGCCACGTTCCCTCGGCTTACGACGCCACCTACCGGTTCTGGTACCGGGCCCCATGGTTGGCGCCGGTCCTGGCCCGCTTCGTGAGCCTGGTCACCAGGCGCCGGGTACTGCGCTGGGTCCGTACCGGATCAGCCGACGTGGTGGTGTCCACCTACCCCTTGGCCACGCTGTGCCTGGGCCGGTTGCGGGCCACTCGACGCCTGGCTATACCGGCGGTCAACTTCATCACCGACTTCGGTGTGCACCCTCTGTGGGTGCACCGGGGCATGGACCTGAACCTGGCCGTGCAGTCGGGCCCCGCCGAACTGGCCCGGCGGCGCACGGGGAAGCCGGGTATGGCCTGCGGTCCTCTGGTTGCCGACCGCTTCGACCCTGACCTGGCGGCCACGCCTGAGCAACGCCGTCAGGCCCGGTCGCGCCTGGGCTTGACCGACGAAGACCTGGCCGTGCTCATCGTCGCCGGTTCATGGGGCGTCGGGGGGCTGCGAGAGACCTTCGACTCGGTGGCCCGCACCCCGGGCGCCGTCCCGGTGATGATCTGCGGCCGCGATGACGCCCTGGTCCGCCAGGTGAGCGCCGTTGCCGATGACAGCGGGAGCCGGGCGGTGATCCTGGGGTGGACCGACCAGATGCCGGCGCTCATGGCGGCCAGTGACGCCTTGGTGGAGAACGCCGGCGGTCTGACCGCTTTCGAGGCCATGCGAATCGGGCTTCCGGTCATCAGCTATCGGCCTATCGCTGGCCATGGCGTGGAGAACACGGCGGCCATGGCCGCTGCCGGGGTCAGCCGACTGGCGTCAGACCCCGCAGCGTTGGCCCGCACCCTGCGCGACGTCGGCGACCCCGGTCCCGCCCGGGACAAGCAGATCCGTTTGGGGCGGTCCATGTTCGTGAGCGATGCGGCACGCTGCGTGCTCGACGCCATTCCCGCCGCCCTACCGGCGACCCATGAGACCCGCCAGATGCGAGTCAGGCTGACCAGGGTGGCGACCAGCTTGGTGGTGGCCGCCGGATTGACGTGGGGCGGGCTCACCACCGGAGTCGGTGTCGCCGCCGCCATCGGCACGGGCGTGGCCGGCGCCCAGACCGCCGCCGGTCCGGTCGTTTACGTCGGAGTCCGCCTCAACCACGCACAGCTGGCCGACCCGGCAGTCAATCGCGACGTTCAGACCCTGGGGGCCACGGCGGTGCTCGACGATCACGTGGCATCGACGGATCCGACCGACAGCCGCCGACTGGCCGATGGGGGGGTTGACATCGCCAACGGCGGCCGGGGCCTCCGCACCGATCAGCGCGGTCATCCCATCCAACCGGCGCTGTGGAATCGGGCCAAGGGCGACGTCGGCGCCGGCTTGGTCTTGAGCAGCATCGTGGGCCGACCAGTGACGTTGTTGGTTCCCGGCCGACGGGTCAACGCCTTCGACATGGTCGACACAGGCCGGGCCCATGACCGCTTGGTGGTCCCCAACATCGTCGTCGACGTCAACGACAGCGACACCTTCACCGACACCACCAAGGTCAGGGCCCACTCGATCGTGCTCGTCGACGGGCTTCGGGGGACACCGGCGGAGATGACCGTCGCCATCACCCGCTTGAGCGACCTTCTCCGCAGCGACGGGCTCTCGGTCAGCCCCCTGGCCCAGCTGCGTTGAGCGCACGCAGGCGTCTGGCCGGGCCGGACGCGTCCACCAAGCCTCGCCTCGCCGCCTGGGCCGTCGGGGCAGTGTCCGCCGGAGCTGTGGCCCACCTCGCTCCGGGGATCACCAGTTGGCGGTCGCTGCGCTGTCGGACGCTGCCGGGTCTGGCGGGCGTTGGTGATGATCACCATGTCGCCTTGACCTTCGACGACGGTCCCGACCCGGCCTCCACCCCTGCGTTCCTCGACACCCTCGACGAGCTCGGGTGGCGGGCCACCTTCTTCTGCCTGGGACAGCAGGTCCGCCGGGATCCGGATCTGACCCGGGAGGTCGTCCGGCGGGGACACGAGCTTGGTATCCACGGTGACCTCCACACCAACCACCTGCGCCGCCCCGTGACCTGGACCGTCCCCGACCTCGTGCGAGCGCGAGATCTGGTAGCCGACGTCGCCGGAATTGAGCCCCACTGGTTCCGGCCACCGTACGGCGCTCTGGCCGCCTCGTCACTGGTCGCCGCCCACCACGCACGCCTGCGCACCGTGTTGTGGACGTCGTGGGGGCGGGACTGGCGCGCCGAGGCCACCCCCACGACGGTGGTCGACGACGTGGAGCGGACATGGCACCGGGGAGCCACGGTCCTCCTCCACGACTCAGACATCACCTCGGCGCCCAAGTCCTGGCTCTCCGCTCTAGGCGCCCTGCACCCCTTGGCCGAGCGCTGGGCGGCCCGGGACCTGGCCGTCGGCCCCCTCGCTGACCACGGCCTGTGACGGAGACCCACACCGCTCCGTGACCTGGTCGCCGGGTCGGAAGCCCCGCGCTCCCGACTCCGTGCGACCCTCCTGGCCACACAGGGCCAGATCCCCGCCCGGCGCGACCCGGTGGAACCGAGTGGCCAGCGACGGCATGCAGCGAAGAGACTTCTGTAGTTTCTCCGACCGCCCGAAGCTGCGCCATAGTCCGAACGGAGCATTCTTCCTCTAGCCCCCTGCACCCCCGTCGCCACGGCCGCCCCCGTCGAGGTGGGCCGCCAGCTCCCGCTTCAAGACCTTGCCGGTGGTGTTGCGAGGCAGTTCGTCCATGGTCACGATCTGGCGTGGCACCTTGTGTCGGGCCAGATGGGAGCGGACGTAGTCCTTCAGCTCGTCGTCGTCGATGGCGGTGGCGGCATCGGAAGGCACCACGAACGCCACCAGGCGCTGTCCGAAATCGTGGTCGCTCACCCCGATGATGGCCACGTCAGCGACCGACTCGTGATCGGCCAGGAGGTCCTCGACCTCCCGGGGGAAGACGTTCTCACCCCCCGACACGATCATGTCGTCGTCGCGACCGGCGACGAACAATCGGCCGACGTCGTCGAAGCAACCTACGTCGCCAATGGACATGAAGCCGTCAATGACATCCTTGCCCCCGCCCCCGGTGTAGTTCTCGAACAGCAAGCCGCTGCGCACGAAGATCCGCCCTGTGGTCCCGGTCGGGACCTCGGCACCGTCGTCGTCGAGGATTCGCACCGTGGTGCCGATCGGGACTCTTCCGGCGGTGCCCGGCGCCTCCCGTAGGTCCCGAGGGTCGGCGATCGACACCCAACCCACCTCGGTCGAGCCATAGAGGTTGTAGATGACATCGCCGAAGACGTCCATGAAGCGGGTGGCCAACTCCCCGGGCAGAGCCGAACCACTGAGGCCGACAACGCGCAGCGAGGATGTGTCATAGCGGCGTAGGACATCGTCGGGCAAGGCCATGATCCGTTGGATCATCACCGGGACGGCGGCAAGGACGGTGACGCTGTGCTCCTCGATGAGCCGTAGGGCATCCTCGGGGTCGAAGCGGCGGGGCAGGACGATCTTGGTGCCGAGGACCAAGGCCAGGGCCACGTTGGCCAACCCCCACGAGTGGAACATGGGGGCGGCGATCAGGGTGGTGTCCGACGTGCGAAGCGGTATTCGGCTGAGGATGGACAAGAACGGCTCGAACGCCGAGCCCACCTTGCGGTTTGCCCCCTTCGGGGTCCCCGTGGTGCCCGATGTCAGCACCACCTGGCGACCCTGTCGACGCTCCGGGCTGGGTGCGCCCCGGCCCACACCGGAGGAGACCAGGCGATCGAACGAGACAGCTCGCTTCGAACCCTGACCGTGCTCGGACCAGGCCACCACCAGACGCACGTCCTCACCGAGCCCCTCGGTGAGCTCCAGGAACTCCTCGTCGACGAGCAGCGCCGCCGCGCCCTCGCGCTCGGCCACGTCCACCAGCTGGGGACCGGCGAACCCCGTGTTCAGATAGACGATGTCGACGCCCAGCTTGCCCAGTGCCACGACCCCGGCGACGAAGCGCCGGTGGTTGCGACACAGCACGGCGACGGTGTCGCCCGCCTTGATGCCCTGCTCGGCCAGGCCCACGGCCAGCGCGTCGGTCCATGCCTCCATCTCGACGAACGTCGACGAGCCGGCATCATCGACGGCGGCGGTAGTGTTGCCGCGCAAAGCAGCACCGAACCCGTAGGCGGCACCGAGAGTCAGACCCCGACGCCAGATAACCTCCGGCACCCGGGCCCACTGCCACGGCCAGTACGGTCCGAGCATGCCAGATCGCCCGGCAGCCTCGACCGACACGGCGAAGTTGCGCAACGTGGTGATGGGGTTCGGCATGGCCGCATGGTAACGACCTACGGGTGGGCGCAGAGTAGGGAGTGGCCGTGGCTGTGGTTGGTGACATGACGAGAGCAACGACAAGGATCGCCGGCCGATGTCGATGCCCTCGTTTGGCGGCCATGGTCGCCGTCATCATGGCGGCCTTCGGGCTCCCGGCATGCTCGGGCAACACCGCGCACGCCCCCACCATCTCGGTGGTCACCACCATCTACCCGCTGGCCCAGGCCGTCTCGGCCATCGGCGGCTCGACGGTGTCGGTCATCGACCTGGCCACCCCTGGCGTGGACCCCCGCGCCCAGACCCTCACCACCGCCCAGAGCGCCCAGGTCCGCGGGGCGGCGGTCGTCTTCGATGTCGGTGACGGGTTCCAGCCGTCCGTGGAGCAAGCGGTTGGTTCCGCCCGCTCGGTGGTCTCCCTCGCCCCCCGCTTCGGCCCGGCGACCGACGGCGCGTGGCTGAACCCCGTGCTCATGGCCAGGACGGCGCCGGTGATCGCCAAGGCGCTGACGGCCGCCAACCCGAAGGCGGCCAGCGCCTACAGCAACGGGCAGCAGGACTTCTCCGCCCTGCTGGGCTCGACGAGCATCGACTACGAGACCAACCTCGGCGACTGCGCCAAGCACGATGTCGCCGCCCCCGACGCCACCCTCAGCGCCGTGGCCTCGCAGTACCACCTCTCCCTCCACCAGCTGGGGACATCGCCGGCACCCAGCGCGGCAATGGTGACGGGGTCAGCGACGGTGATCGCCAAGGCAGGGATCGTCACCGCCTTCTCCGAACCATGGGTGTCCGCCGTCACCGTCAAGGCGGCGGCAGCGCACAGTGGCGCCAAGGTCCGGTCCTTCGACACCCTCGAAGCGCCGCCTGCCGGCGGATGGTTGAAGGGGAGCACCTACCTGTCCCTCCTGGCCACCAACCTGGCCACGTTGACCTCAGCCCTGGTGTGCCGCACCAACAGCGGCCAGTGACCGTCGGGACGGCCCCGCCGCCCGGCCGCCACCGAGGTGCCCCAGTACGGCTGCGTCACCTAGATGCTGCGCCGGTAGCGACCCCCGACCTCGAAGAGGGTGTCGGTGATCTGGCCCAGGCTGAGCACCCGAACGGCGTCCATCAGCACCTCGAAGAGGTTGTCGCCAGCCAGGGCAGCCTCCGCCA
>JALZAH010000248.1 GCA_030948425.1 Actinomycetota bacterium | reverse complement strand
CCCAGGTGGGGTGCGTCTTTCGCCGCGAGCTGGCGTGTTGGTGCTGATCGGTCTTACTGGGCGCTCGTCCCTTCTCAGGTCTGGGGCCGAGGGCAGCTGCGCGGTGGCGGGTGAGGTCGTACGCCGTCGTCTGGTCAGCTGGGGAAGAGCGCGGCTCGCGCCATGGCCCGCTGGGTGGGGGTGCTCTGCCCCCACGGCGTTGGCCGCTCCCTGCCCTCCAGCCGCGCAAGGTGGTCGTGCACGGTGTTGACCGCGTCGGCGACCCGGCCGGCGTTGACCGGGTAGCCGTCACGGGTGGCCCATCCAGCACGGGTGAGGAGACGGGCGACGTCGTCCAGGGTCGCGCCTCCGGCCGGCCAACCTGCCGCCACGTGCAGGAGCAGCAGGGCCGTGCAGGCCCGCACGAAGGGGACGTCGCCCCTGGGTATGAGTCGTGCGGCCAGTGCTTCCCAGATGGCCGAGGCGTCGCCGTCGACCTGACGGCCAAGGCGGGTCAGCACCAGACGCCCTCGGTACTTGCGCAGCAGGCCGGCAGCGACGACCTGCTGACGCAGTTCGGCGACGGGAGGCGTGAGGTCCTCGCGGTTGCCCTTGCCGATCCAGCTCTCTTCTAACCTCAGGGCCTGGTAGATGCTCTTAACGGCTGCCGGTCGCATCCAGCCGGCTGACGTGAGGGGGATCCCTTCGGCTCCGGCGACGGACAACATCACCTGCCAGGGGCGGACGGCGCCGCGGGTCGCCAAGGCCCCGATCGTGCGCGGACCGGCACGCTGGGCGGTCTCGGGTGGCGCGTCGCCGGTGAGGGCGGCCGTGGTGAGCCTGGTAAGGGTTGGGACGTCTCGCGGGTCGGCTCGCTGCACGAGATCGTCCACGCTCGGGTGTCGCTGTGGCCCGATGGCTGCCTCGAACGCGTCAACGATCTCGTCGGCGCCCTTGCCGATGAGCGACAGCATGACGTTGACCTGCTCGACGGCCAAGTGTGTCGGGTCCCAGTTCGGCGGCACCCACTCGTCGTACGGCGGCTCGTAACCGGTGCCCGCCGCGTACGCGGCGACCAGCTCGTTGTGGCTGCCCACGCCGCCACTGTCCTCCAGCGGGCACGCCCGGCGCCCTCCGAGGCACACCGCCGGCGCCTGGTCGTCGTCCGCCGGAGCCGTGGATTCCACGGTGAGGGTGTGGTCCCACCCGTCGCCGAAGTCATAGGTATAGAAGAGCCGGTCACCGGTCTTCCTGAGCAGCTGACCGACCTCAACGGCGTCCTCGTGGCCCACCGTGCGGCCCCCGTCGTCCTCCTGAAAGTCCTCGTCGTTCTGGTCGTGGTCGTTAATTAGGTGCGGTCCCGTCCACAGCTGCTTGGTGGGTCCGACCCAGAAGCGGTGCAGGTGTCCGTCGAGCCAGCCCATGGCCGCCTGCAGCACCTCGTGCAGCTGGGTCACGGTGAGGTCGCTGCGCAGGTCCAGCCGCCGCCACACCGGTGGCCGGGCACCGTCAAGATCGACCCGCACGCGCAGCACGCTCACCTCCTCCTCCGCTTCAGGCAGCTCACCATGGCGTGAGGAAACCGTCGCCAGGCGCGCAGGGGCGGCCCGGCCGGTGCTGACGCTGTCCGCGAGCGTGGCCAGGTCGGGCATCCCCGACGACGCCAGCCAGGCCTCGATGGCGCCGCGAGACGTCATGCCCCCGCTCGGCGCATCGCGGGGACGGGACGGATCGGACCTGCGAGTCACGACCACCACTGTGCCATCGCCGAAGCGACGACAGCATCGTTCGCCGTCAGGCGAAACGGGCTCAGGTTCGGGACTCTGCCGGGGCCACCACGCACCACACAGTCCACGCGCAAAGCCACTTCCTCGGCTGCGTCACGCCGCGAGCCGGCCGGCATGCGGGATGCTCTCCACATGGTGCTTAGCGGCCGCCGGGCCCAACTATAGCCTGGGTGGGTGCTCGAGCTGAGCGGGATGGACGTTGAGCAGATCGCCACCGCGCTCGCCGATCAGACGGACTACGAGCACCGATGGTTGCTCGACCCGCGCACCGGTGAAGTGGTGTTCTGGACCAGCGACACGGGCATCGATGGGCAGAACCCCGTCGAGTTGGACGAGCTGGACCTCATTCCCGTCGACCCGATCCCGACGCCCGTCTGGTATCAGGACATGGCCGACTTCGCTGACGGCGTCAGCGATGCTGCGGCGAGGCGACGCCTGGCCGGGGCGCTTCAGGGACGAGGCCCGTTCCGCAGGTTCAAGAGCTAGCTCTATGAGCACCTTCCCGAGCTG
>JALZAH010000245.1 GCA_030948425.1 Actinomycetota bacterium | reverse complement strand
GCCCGGAGGTGTCGCCACCGCTGATCCGGTGAACGACACCCAGGCGCAGATCGGCGCGCTCCAATCGCACGCGGCCACGGCCGCCCACCACCTCCATGCGCTGACCGAGGCCTACCAGCAGGCCAGTCTGCAGGCCTCGTCGCTCAGCCAGCAGCTGACCACCGACAACGCCACCCTGGAGTCCATGCGGGCCAAGTTGCGTGGCCGCCGGGCCACACTGCGCAATCAGGCCATCCGCTCCTATACCGGCACCCACGCCCAGAACAGCTATTCGACTCTCGGCGGGTCAGGCGACCCTGCCGTGCGCGCCGAGTACCTGGTCGTGGCCAGCGGCGACGTGAACGACTCGGTGGATCAGCTGAAGGTCCAACAGCTCGGGGTGCAAGCACAGACGGCGATGGTGAGCAGCGAGCAGCAGGCCAACATCCAGGCTCTTCGCGCCGCCGCTCGTGCCCGATCATCGGCGCTGGCGTTGGCCAATGCCGAGCAGGTCCAGCTGAATCAACTCCAGACCATGTTGGCCACCCAGGTCGCCACTCGCCAGGCTGCTCAGACGGCGGCCACCCAGGCTGGGTCGAACCAGGCTGGGTCTGCACAGACGACCCCATCCCACCGGACGTCGTCGACCACGACGGCCGCTGCGGGGGGCACCTCGCCCGTTCAGGGTGCACCCGTCAACGGCGGCCTGGTGTCCACCATCGTGCGTGTCGTCGGTCCCCCGTCGCCGTCGGGTCCCCCGTCGTCGGCCCATCCGCCGGTTGCCGCCTCGCCTGCCCCTCCTCCACCGATCGCCCCCCCGCCGGCGCCTCCCGCCTCAACGCCGCCGGCCAGCGGGGGTGGATATGCCGGAGGGAACTGGTCCCGCCTGCGCTCGTGCGAGTCGGGCGACAACTATCAGGAGAACACCGGCAACGGCTTCTACGGGGCCTACCAGTTCAGCGAGTCCACGTGGTCCGGCCTGGGGTACCCGGGCCGACCCGACCAGGAGCCGCCGGCCATGCAGGACGCCGCAGCCATGAAGCTGCAGGCCGACAGTGGTTGGGGTCAGTGGCCGGCGTGCTCGGCGGCCCTCGGTCTGTCCTGAACCGTCCGCAGGGTCGCCGGTGCCGCTGTTCGCCGCCTGTCACGACGACGTTCGGCCACCAGTGGTGGGAGAATGACCTCCATGGACGGGGAGAGCGGGGTCGGGACGGTCGGACACCTCACGGTGCCCATCCCCGAGGGCGGGGCTGGTGAGGTCATGGTCGCCATCCGGGGCGGTTCGGAGGCGTTCGCCGCCTGGGCCGACGGACCGATCGCCAAGCACACCCAGGTCCTGGTGATCAGTCAGACGGCCCCACGGTCGGTCATCGTGACCCCTTTTGTCACCACACCCACCTTGTTGAAGGAGTGAAGGCATGTTCTTCTGGCATGTTCCCAAGCCGAATGAGGCAATCCTCATCTCCGGCTCCAAGCACCGAGACCCGGGCGGTCCTCAGTTCCGCATCGTCACCGGTCATGGCTGCTTCGTCCTGCCGGTCAAGCAGAGGGCCAACACCCTGTCTCTGGCCCTGCGGGAGGCCGAGATCGTTGAGGAGTGCGTCAGCAAGCAGGGCATCCGCCTGCAGATGCGGGCCGTCGCCGTTTTCAAGGTAGGTGACGATCAGCAGTCCATCGCCAACGCCGCCCGACGGTTTCTGAGCGAGCAGAACCGGATGGAGGAGCTGGTGGGCCGGGTCTTCTCCGGTCATCTGCGTTCCATCGTCGGCGGTCTGACGGTGGAGGAGATCATCCGCGAACGTGACCGGGTGGCCCAGGAGATCAAGGACGGCAGCCACCCGGAGATGGAGAAGCTGGGCCTGGTCGTCGACAGCCTGCAGATCCAGGAGGTGGAGGACAACAGCGGCTACATCAACAACCTGGCCGCTCCTCACGCCGCCGCAGTGGCCAGCGCTGCCCGCATCGCCCAGGCCCAGTCCGACCAGGCGGCGGCGGAGAGCGAGCAAGAAGCCGAGCGCAACAAGGCCGAGTACGAGCGACAGACCCGGGTGGCCCAGGCCGGCTACAAAGCCCAGGTGGACCAGGCCCAGGCCGACGCCGCCCAAGCCGGCCCGCTGTCGCAGGCCAAGGCGTCCCAGGAGGTCATAGCCGAGCAGACCCGTCTGGCCGAGCGGGAGGCGGGCCTGTCCGCCCAGCGCTTGGTGTCCCAGGTCGAGAAGCCGGCCGACGCCGAGGCCTACCGGGTGCGCAAGCTGGCCGAGGCTGAGCGCGACGCCATGCGCCTACGGGCCGAGGGGCTGCGCGGGGGGAACC
>JALZAH010000224.1 GCA_030948425.1 Actinomycetota bacterium | reverse complement strand
CATGAACTCCCCCTCCGCACCTCTGCCCAGAGATGCCCCTGTTTGGGAGAATCCTCAGCCTTTTACAGCGAACTGTCAAGGGCATTCTTTTCCCTTTCTAGACGGCCACGGACAACATCGGCACCGCCACGCAACGTCGATGCTCTTCTTCGGTCGCAATTGTGGCGAATTACGGCATTCTCCTCCCACTGATTTCAACACGGTCCGGTGGGAGCCGCAAAGGTGTCCATTGTTTCGAGGCCGGCATATGCTGAACCCCAACGCGGAGGTCTGGTCCCGTCAGCATGATCCGGAGCCCAGAGCGGCGCTACCCGCTGGCCGCCTCGCCAGGAGCACTCCGTTTGCGGAAGGCAACCTCTCCGTAGGAGGGCACGGGTAGGCGCCGGTTGTCGGGGCCGAAGAGCGGGATCCTCGGGTCGAACGACTTCTCCATGCGCAACACGCACTCGAACGCTCCGGCGACGCTGGTGTCGGAGAAACGGAAGTTGCTGTGCTCGATGACGAGGAGGCCACCCGGTTTCAGGCACCGGGCGAAGTCGACCACGGTCCGATCGAATGCCGCAAACGTGACCCGGTGATCACAGCAGGGGGCCTGTGAATAGGACAGGTCAGCGTGACGAAGAACAGCCATGCACAAGATGGCGTCGAAGTGGTCTGTCGCCAGGCGGTCCGTGGCGCCGGCCACCTCGAAGCGGATCCGTGGATCGGGGGACAACCCGAGGCGCCGACGGCAATCGGCAATGTTGCCCCGGCTGATGTCCAGGCCGGTGATGGTCGCTGACGTGAGGTAGTCCCGCAAGGAGAACACTTCTTCCCCCGTGGAACAACCGAACGACAGCACCTTGACCGACGAGTCCTCACCGAGCGTGTGCTTCAGGAGGGCGAACACCTCCGGGTAACGGTTTGGAAGGGTGTCGATCTCGGGCTGAAACAGGTTGGCGGGACGGGTGAGCCTCAGCAGCCATGATCGGCGCACCCGCCTGTTCGTGGCCACGTGGTAGAGCAGTCTGGCTGGCCCGGCGACGAGGCTGAGGACCTTCACCGGTTGCGTCCTTGGATCAGGGCCGCCTGGATGCCGAAGAGCTCGGCGTAGAGGCCGTCGGCCTCCAGGAGCGAGCGGTGCGTACCCTCTTCGACGACGTGCCCCGCCTCCAGGACGTAGATGCGGTCCGCGAGCTGGGCGCTCGTGAAGCGGTGGGTGATGAGCAGCACCGACTTCCCGGCGAAGAGCTCACGCACCGTTCTGAACAGCTCGGCCTCTGAGCGCGGGTCGAGGGCCGCGGTCGGTTCGTCAAGGATCACCAACGGCGCGTCCCGAAACAGCGCCCGGGCCAGAGCGACCCGCTGCCACTGCCCGCCGGACAGGTCGATGCCCCCGTAGAACTGAGGTCCGAGTTGCGTGTCCCAACCGTCGGGCAGCCCGGCGATGACGTCCTCGACGCCGGCCTGGCCTGCGACCAGCAGCGCCCGGTCCCGCTCGCCCGCTCGACGCCAGGCCCCCATGGTGACGTTGTCGATGACGCTCAAGCCATATCGGACAAAGTCCTGAAAGAGCACAGCGACACGCTCTGAGCGACTCGCAACATCGAACGAGGCCAGGTCGACGTCGTCCCAGGCTACACGTCCCGAGCCTGGTGGGTAGAGGCCAGCGACGATCTTGGCCAGGGTCGATTTTCCCGAGCCGTTCTCCCCGACGAGGGCGATCACCTCGCCCTGCCCGATGGTCAGGGACACATCCGTGAGGGCATTGCCCCTCTGGCGGGGATAGGAGAAGGTGACGTGCTCGGCGGTCAGCTTCTCCCAGTTCAGCGGGGCCGGCCGCGCCCCGCCAGGCGGTCCCGGGGGAGGCTCGCTGACGAACGAGACGAAGTCCTGCACGAACAACGAGCTCTCGTAGATCTGTCCCACCCCAGAGGCCAGGCCCTGCAACTGGTTGCCGAGCAACAACAGCCCGGCGGCCGCGGCCCCGGCGCCGGCCAGCGACAGGCGACCAGCCGACACGAACCAGATCAGCAGCCCGATGACGCCACCGGAGAGGACCGAGGTCAGGAGGGAGCCCGTCAAGCCTTGGCGTCCCCGCTTGCGCACCAGAGCCCGGAGGTCGTGGATGCGCTGCTCGTAGAGGTCCCGGTAGCGATCCTGGAACAGTTCGGCCAGGTCGTAGGCGCGGATCTCCTTCGCTGCGTCTCTGTCGGTCAGGAGGTACTGCATGTAAGCGCGGGTTCGGTCGCGCCCGGTTTGGTAGAAACCGAAACGATAGAAGGCTCGTCCGGCTCGGATGGTGGCGAGGCCGACGGGGATGATGGCCACGACGGCCAGCGCAAAGAAGAGTGGTTGGATCAGGATCATGCCGAAGCCGACGGCCACGACACCGAAGGCCGAGCTGAGCAAGCCGAGCAGTCCCGTCGCCAGCTGC
Organism: Actinomycetota bacterium; assembly: GCA_030948425.1. Classification (GTDB taxonomy): domain Bacteria; phylum Actinomycetota; class Acidimicrobiia; order Acidimicrobiales; family Palsa-688; genus JALZAH01. Next base: position 6,577 of record JALZAH010000224.1, on the reverse strand, counting down.
AGGGGTCGCGACGTGCCGTTGTAGATCGCTCGCTGCAGCCGGTCGTGGTAGTTGGGTGACTCGAAGGCCAGCAGGCTCGCTTGGGAAGCCTTCGTGACCACCAGCTGCAGGGCGTGGCGAGCGACCAGCTCACCAAGGAGCTGCTGGAGCTCGGAGCGGCACACGCTCGCCGCCGAGCTCACCGCGACGGCAATGGCCACCACAATGACCGGCGTGACCGCGGCGGAGAAGCTGCCCCCTTTGCGGGTGGCCAACAGATCGGCGATGAGCTGGCGACCGGCGAGAAGCTGCACACCGAGGGCGGCGGCGCCTAAGGCCTGGAGGACGGCGGTGACGATGAGCTCATTTCGCCCCGCCGTCCACACCAGGCCGACAGCACCCTTCACCAAGCGGGGGAGTCGCCGCAGCCGTCGATCGACCGTAGGGTTGAGCAGGTCGTCGATGCTGATGGGCTCCTCTTCCGGCGCACGCGCGCTGCCGTCGCTGCTCACCTGCTCCTCCGTCCTTCGCAACCTTCGCTCGCTGCTAGCCTAAGAGACTTGCGAGAGGGGCTACGTACTGCGGAGCGGCGTCTTCACCCCCTTACCCTGCGCGGTGCTGTTTGGGCGCTGTTGGCCACCCGGGTGCTTCGTCGGCGGTTGCGGCGCAAAGGGCTCGATGCGACGGTTCCCTCGCCCCCGCGCCACTCGGCGCGTGCCGATCTCGGGGTGCGAGGGGTCCTCTACCGGCTGGCACCGTCCTGTCTCGAACGGGCGCTGCTGCTCCAGGCGTGGGCAGCCAGCGGTGGTGACTTGGTCGACGTGGTGATCGGCGTCCCCCCGAAGGGGATCACCACATCCGAGCCCGCCCATGCGTGGATCGACGGACAGGAGCCGAGCTCCGCTTCCCATTACCTGGAGCTCCACCGGCTCCCTCCGCGCTCGGCTCATCATCGGCCTGCTGTCAGCCGGACAGGGCCGCCGCAAACCCAAAGCGGTCGGTGAGACCGCACGAGCCCAGGACCTGAGCGGCGAGATCCGGAGCGAACGGCGGGCCCCACGGCACCCGGACCTCGAAGACGCTCACCCGCTCGATCAGCGCCAAGATGGTGCTGAACTGACTCCGAAGATGCTCGCGGTCGGTCCACCCTTCGACGCGCTGGCAGGTGGCCAGACGTAACGCCGCCTCTCCGGCAGGGAGCCGACGAGATGACGTGGTGTCATGATCATGGTCCGGAAAGGGCAGAACGATGCCCCACAAGGGGAGACGGCTCGCCTTCGACGCCTGTGGTGCTATGGCATGGCGTTCGTCGCTCGTGAGGGCCCGGATGACCTCTTCGTCGAAGCGCTCGATCAAAGACGCCGCTTTCGGCCGTAGGCGCAGCTCGTGCGCCGTAGCCCGGCACCACACCCGATCATCGCCCCCGCTTCTCTCACCATCGACTTCGATGGGAAGGAGATCATCAGCCACCAAACCCGCTCCAGCCGCGCAGAACGCCGTTGCCATCGTCGTCTTGCCTTGCCCGCTCACCCCCACGAAGGCCAAGGCGCCTCCGGCCAACTCAACGGCGCTGGCGTGCAGAACGCAACTCCCTGCCTGAGAGAGCACGAAGGCGGCGACGGTTCCCGCCACCATGATCGGCACCAGGCCGTCGTCGGTGGTCTCAGCCGGATGGCACGTGACGGTACCGAGGTCGGCGCTGATCACGAAATCTGCCAGGCCTGGGAAGCGGCACACGAACTCGGAGCCGACCCGAGCGATCGTGTACCAAGGGTAGCCATCCACCACACGCTCGGCGACCACATCGAGTGAAGGACGTTCCCAGGGCACGACACGTCGCTCACCGGCCACGACGTCGAGATCGTGCCCGTCACCAGCGATGACCGGCCCAGCCAAACGGAAGGGGCTGCGGATGCGCATGCCCGAGCACCGATAAACCAGGTCCGCCCTACTCAACGTGCCCCTTCCCGGAGGAAGGGGCACTGGTCAGCGGTAGGACTCATCGAAACGAGCCTGCCCCCGATGAGGTGTCGGAATCAGCTAACGGTGCCGGGGCTTCCGGGCGGGGGCGGGGTGTTCCTGCCCTGAGTGGAAAACCCGAAGTCGAAGAAGATACCGGCCTTCTGGGTCACCTCACCCAGCGAACCGATCACGGTGATCTCTGGTGCTTCATACCTTGAGTTGTCCACAACCATTCCTTCTCTTGGTGGTTCTCCCAGAATACCGACCGGGGATGGTGTCGCCTAGGGGGTAGAACCTCCTAGGGGTGAGACGAGGGGATCCTCGAAGCGAGCCAGGCGGCATGGAGGGCCAGGGCTGCTCCCGCCACAGGGAGCGGCGCCAGCCACGCCCGCCGCAACGCCTCGACGTCGACGAGATCAGTGGGCAGCCCCGTCCCGTCCCAACGCTCGGCGAACGCCCGCCCCGCCGGGCCCCAGAACACGCCGCTGAAGTGAGCCTTGCTGACGCGGGTCAGGATCCGGTCGTCGAGCAGCTCGCCGAACACCGTCCTCATCACCGCCGTCCGGTCGCCGAAGCCCAACGGGCCACCCGCCCGCCCCAGCGCCTCGGCGAACGAAGCCGAGAGCAGCGGGGCGCCGTAGCGGGCGCCCGCCGAGGACGCCAAGGCCGACGCGCTGCGCAGCATCAGCCGGGCGGATCGACGAGCCGGCGTGGCCGTCAGATACGAAGGCCATGGTCGGTAGTCGAGGGCAAGATCACGAGCCTGGCCCTGGTGGAAGGCCCGAAGAGCAGAGGGCGTGAGCCAGGACTGGTAGGGCCTCTGTCGGCGACCCACCAAGGCGGTGCGCAGGGCCAGAGGAACGCATCCTGCGGCCAGGCGCATAACGTCGGAGCGGCATGGTCGTTCGCGATCGGCCCATCGCAGCCGAGCGTCCCCGTAGGGCCATTCCCCGAAGAGCTCGTCGCCTCCCTCGCCGGTAACGAGCACCCCGCCGGCCGCCTCCTCGAGCAAGGGAGCGATGGCATAGATGGCCGGCGGCCAGATCAGGCCGTGTCGTCTCAGGGCCGTGGTGGCCACCGAACCAAGCAGGTCGAGGTCATCGCCCGGCTCGATGATTCGCCAGTCCTCGACCTTCAGTTGGCCGATCACGTGATCCTGCCAGGCGTCCTCGTCGGAGTTGGCATCGCCCGGCCAACGCGCCGTCACCGCCGCCGGCTCAGGGAGGCCCTCTCTTCGGGCAACATGGACCAGCACGGCGAGGACCGCGGAGGAGTCCCTCCCCCCGGAGAATGCGACGAGGCACGGCCCGTCGCTCAAGAGCCCGACAGCCTCGGCCTCGAGCGCCGCTAACGGAGACGAGCTCGTCGCCGCAGGCCCCGCCGGGGGCGTTGCCCCTCTCGCCACCACGTCGCCCGAAGCCACCTCGAGCTCGGTCAGCCCGGCCGGGTTCAGGCCGCTGGCCCACGCTTCTGAACCAGTTCGGCCGACAACTCCCCTGGGATGCATCAGGACACCATCAGCAACAGGCCCAACTTGTCCAGGTTGTCGAGGAATGCAGAGGTGTCGGCCCCTGCTTGGTCCTCGTCGATGCCGTAGTTCTCGGTCAGCAACCCTGCCAACTCGTCGCGTGAGGCTCCGTCGATGAGACGGAGCCAGAGGAGTCGACCGGAGCCGTTGAGTGACAGGTAGGTAGCAGACCCGAGATGCAGGATCACGATCTCTTCGCCGACCTCTCGCCACGCGACCTCGTCTCCCTTGAGTTTCCACCGCTCAGTCGGCGATACCGGCACCGGTCTGCTCCTTGCTGGTTCATCGATCAGGTTCTCCGGCGCGCCCGGCGAGGTTTTCACCCGACCAGCTCTCGCCCCGGAGCCGAGCGAACAATAGTCCCTGCTTCTGATCAATGGGATGGTGCCGGCGAATGGGCCACCATGGCGACGGCCTGAGCGTGGGTCCGCACTCCGAGCTTGGCGAAGATCCTGGTCTTGTGGTTCTCCACCGTCTTGGGGGCCATCCCGAGCAATCGAGCGATCGCCTTGTTGCTCAAACCGGCGGCGAGGGCATCGAGCACTTCCGCCTCCCGTGCCGTCAAGCCCGTCCTCTGCTCGATGTTGCGCCCTTGGCGGCGACCCAGGCGCCACTCCCGGAGGAGCGGCGCCAAGACCTCGCCGGGCAGCACGGCTCCCCCCGCGGCGACGGTGCGAACGCCGGCGCACACCGCATCAACACCCTCGCTGGTCATGCAGATAGCCGAGACGCCGGCGCCGGCCAGCTCCAGGGCCCGTCGCGCTTCGATGCTCTCCACCAAGAGAAGCACGCGCGCTCCATTGAGGATCAGGGAGGGCAGGAACTGGTCGATCATCCCGTCTCGCAGAACGTCGCTGGTCACGATCACATCGGGAGTGAGCAGCTCAGTGAGCTGGAGGGCCACGGCACCGAAGACGGTGTCGGCCACGACCCGAAGCTCGCCGTCCAGGCGATGCCCCAACACGGACGCCACGAGTCGGTGGTCATGGATGGTGATGAGCGTGGGCAGGTCGCCACCCCACGCGTGGGTTCGCAGCGCCGGGCGGCGGTAGCCGGCACCGGCCCGCCCATTCATCGTTCGGATCCGACCAGGAGACCCTCCCGAACGGCGATGGATATGGCCTGCGCCTGGCTTTGCGCACCAAGCTTGCGGAACGAGACCTGCTTGGCGCGTTCAGCCGCTTTGACGCTGACGCCGAGGTGGGTGGCCACCTGGGTCAGCGTCAACCCGCTGCTGACCAGGGCCAGGATGCGCAGCTCTCGATCCGAGAGCAGAAACCGATCATCATGGCGACGCACACAGAGCAGATAGTCCGGCTCTGGGACGCACACGCCCGGGACAAGCAGAGCGAGCATCTCTTCGGGCGCCGCTGACCTGGGCAGGGTGGGGACGGCGCCAACCAGGCGACGAACCCGGCTGGTGGGCGAGGTCCCGACGATGCGCACATCCTCGTGATGGGCTTGGAGCTCGGTGATGAGCGAATCCACGTCCCACCCGACGCCGTCGGCCTCCAAGACGACTGCGGCAAGATCCTGGTCCTCGCTCACGGAGAGCAGCTCCGCCGCAGTGACACAGGGCCGTGCCGCTTCGAGCCCGCTGGTGGCGGCGAGGACGGCGGTCAGCGCCTCCCGGTAGAAGGGTTGGCGATCCTGGACTGCGAGGCGACCCATGCTCATGGGAACAGCTCAGCGAGGAGGCTGAGACGACTCGTGCTCGACGTCCCGCCCTCCACCGACCCGTCCGCGCCCGGGAGGAGTCGCAACGCTCGACGAAGCTCCGCCTGTCGATCAGCCGACAGGTTGACTCCCGAGATACCCCGAAGTGCGGGGGACGCCAGTTCAGCAACCCAGTCTCCGAGAAGGACGCCCGCATCCCGGCCCGGGAACAGTTGGCCGATCACTCGAAGGACCGTTCGTGGATCGGGCAGGTTGGCCACCAACGCCAGCACAAGCCGCTGGTGCAGCTCTCTGAGGAAGCCCCGCCGCCCAAGCACCCGACGCACCCGCGCTTCCTCTGCGAACGATGCCGCAAAGACATCGCAGAGCACGCTCTCACGTTCGACGAGATCGTCGATCAACCCGACCGTGGTGGCGTCAAGACCGTAGTTTTGCCACCAGTGGTTGACCAGATGGAAACCCTCCCAGGTGGGAAGGTCGCCGATCATCTGGTGCACCAGGCTGGCGGCCTGTTGACGGTCGAGCCAGAACAGGCTGTCGATGCTCGCCAGGCGCTTGGACCACGTGTTGTCCTTCCACTGCGAGTCAAAACCGAAGCCCGGCCGACGGTAGCTGTATTGCGGCAGGGCAAGGCCCGAGGAACGGTTGCGCACGACCGCCGTCACCGTCGGCTTCTCCAGGTGGAACAGGGCGTGGATGAACTGGTCCCCGGGATCGATGCGCCGGACGTCGCCGGGGTGGAGCACCTCGGGCTCGCCCATGGTGAGCGTCCCAACCACCAAACGGTCCTCCCCGAGTCGCTCACTGAGAGAAAAGTCGTAGGTGACGTGAAGGCTCTTGCCGGCCAGCACCTTGAAGGCTCCGGCGAAACCGTGCTGATGGATCTCGGTCGTGCCATCCATCCAGGTCAACGCCTGGACGTAGAAGTCGGGCTCGCGATGCAGGACCAGCGGTGGCTGGCCGAACGGATCGCCGCGCTGGGTCTGTTCGGGAAGGGAGGACGACCGGGCCGCCTCCGCCAGGACAGCCGTCGGGGTCACCGCCGCCGGGACCTCGATCTCCGTCAGGGACCACTCGGCGACATCGGGCAGCGACACTCCCGAACGACCTGACGTTGTCCAACGCTGCGAGGTCGCCCGACCGAGCTCTGCGAAGTAGCCGTTCACTTGCGCCCCGTTCACTCTTTCGAGGCTAGCAAGCCAGTACGGATCTCAAGCCGGGGATGTGAACACTCATACTGTTGCCGTGACCGCGACCTGTTGCCGTGACCGCGACGCTCGCCGCCATCACCGTGCTGCGGCAACGTCAAGGGGTGGTGGCCCGGCCCTTGAAGGTCGACGTCTGGACATTCGCCACGGCGTTGGCGGACAACCTCCTGGTCTCCGTCGGTGCTTGTCGCCGCTGGTCCGGAGAGAACCCAGGCCCGGCTAG
>JALZAH010000205.1 GCA_030948425.1 Actinomycetota bacterium | reverse complement strand
GCGATGTTCAGCAGCGGTGACCGCTAGGCCCTGACCTCGCCCCGCTTGTGCAGCCGACGGCGGATGTCGAGAGCGGCCAGGAGGAACAGCCCACCCAGCAGCAGGTACCGGGCGTCGCCACCGGTGGCGGCCAGGTTTCCGGCGTTGACCTTCGGGCCGAGGAGGGTCACGGCGCCGGTGAGGCCGATGTTCTGGAACTGAGCTTGGCCGATGATGGCTCGCCCGCTCACTGTGCCGTCACAGTTGCCCAGGGTGGCGGTGACGTCCGCCGTGTCCTGCAGGGTACCGGTGCCGCCGATGACCCGACCCTTCAGGGTGAGCAGGATCGGTGGGTCGCCACGTTTGTAGTTCCCGAGGTTGTCCCAGGTGACGGTGTCACCGTTGACCGTCCCACCATGGTCGGCGCTGTCGATCACGAACTTGGGGTTGCCGTCAAGCACCGAGTGGACGTCGGTGGCCTTGATGCCCACAAGGTCGCAGGCGAAGAACTGGGCGAAGAAGGCCGGGTCGGACGGGATGCTGATCGTCCAGGTGACCTCCTGGCCGGCCGTGGCCGGGTTGGGCGAAGCCGTCTTGGCCACCGGAATGGTGCAGTGCACGCCTCCAGCCGGCACCGTGGTGCCGACCTCCATGTGACCGAGCCTCAGGTCGAGGACGCCGAGTGCCGGCAGGAGCTGGACCGAGCCCACGGCGTCGACTGCGGCGGAAGCGAACGTGCCATCCGCGGCGACCTCGGGAGCCGAGCCCGGAGCGCCACCGATGGCCCGGGGCGCCTGGCCCAGGCTGATGGAACCGACCAACGGGATATCGATGGTGATGCCCGTGGGGCCGAGGATGTCGGAGAGGTGGATCGGCGTCGGCGGCAGGACGACTCCCAGCGGCCCCTTGATGGTGATGAGGGGGTTGCCCGGGTAGGTGATGCCGTTCCTCGGGTCGCCGGGGATACCGGTGGAGGTGGAACGCAGGATGAATTCGCCGGCGGCCTCGATGGAGATCGTGGGTCCGGCTGGGGTGTTGAGCAGGGTGATGGGGGCGACGATCTGGTGGACCTCGCTGACCAGGCCGAACGAACCGTCGGGGTTGGGGATGAAGTAGGAGAACGTCTCCGACTTGGACACCGTGTTGGCCGTGGGGTCGGCGGGGGTGGCGGTACCGACCAGCGAGTTGGGCGGCACCCCGACGAGACTCAGGTCCGCAGCACTGCCCAGGCCGTAGGAGATGGGCCGGCCGATGGCGCAGGTGTTGGGGTCGTAGATGGCCTGGGCCTGGCCCCGCAACAGCGAGGCGGAGGCGATGCCCCCGAGGTCGAGGGCGATGTCTTTGGTGATGGGATCGGGGACGCCCTGGGGCGGCGGTGCGGCGGCCTCGGCCAGACCCGACAGGAGCAGCTGGTTCACGTCGGCCTGCTGGTCGGCGGGTACGACGAGGCCGACCTCGAGGCCGGTGCCGCGCCCGTAGGCGTTCTTGGCGGCCAGCGCAGGCTGGATGTTCTGGCCCAGCTCGTCGGTGAGGGCTGTCCCGAGACCGGTGGAGTCCACCGATTGGCCCGCGACCGCAGCACGCACGGCACCCGTCGTGGTCGTACCCAGGGTGAGGACGTTGGACGAGATCACCGTCCCAGTGCCGTAGGCCGCGAACTGCTGGTCGGCCAGCGGGGCGGCACCGGCCGGCGCGGCCGGTATGGCGATGAGCGCCCCCGCCGACGTCAGCAGCGCCGTGAGCAGGACCGAGATCCGAGTCCTCATGTAGGTATCTCCCTTATCTGCCCACCGAAGCGGGTCATCGCATATCTGGCCTGTCGCAGGCCACCGTTCGATAGTGGGACGCCAATTGAAGTTGGAGCCGCTGGCGGCGAACTCGTAGCTGGGACCTCATCCCGTGGTCGTCGAACACTAGCAAACCCTCTCGCGAGGATGGTGCTTCGGCGCCCGTTGTCACATCTGGGGGGAGGCGTCCTACTGTCAGCCATGCCTTCCCCCCCGTCCAGCGGCGCAAACCGCCACGATGTGGTGGTCGTGGGAGCCGGCCACAACGGCCTCATCGCCGCCTGCTACCTGGCCCGGGCCGGGCTCGACGTAGTTGTCGTCGAGGCCCTCGATCGCCCCGGAGGGGGCTCGCGCACCGAGGAGACGGTCCCGGGCTACCGGTTCGACCTCCACTCGGTCGCCCACAACATGATCAACATGACCGACATCCCCGCCGACCTCGACCTGGTCGGGGCCGGCCTCGACTACCTGGAGATGGACCCCTTCTCCGTCGCTGTGCACGCCGACGGCCGCCGGGTCCGGTTCTTCCGGTCGATCGATGCCACCGTCGACTCCATCGCTGAGTCCGACCCCGACGAGGCCCTCGCCTACCGGGCGTTCATGGACACGGCCATCCCCGTGGTGCAGACGGTGCTCCCGGCCCTGCGGGGGGAGATGAAGGCCCGGGAGGTGCCCCAGCGAGTCTCCAGCCTCGTCCGGTCGTTCCGCCACCGGCCGGCCACCACCCTGCGCGACGTCCTCGGCCCGTATGACTCGCTCCTGCGCCGGCGGCTCCCGAGCGACCTCACCCGGGGGCCGGTTGCCGCCTTCGCCGCCCATGCCGCGTCCGGGCCGTCGTTGCCGGGTGGTGCCATGTACGCCTTCTGGCAGGCCGCCTACCACCTCTTCGGGCAGTGGCACGCCCGAGGCGGTGCCCAGGGCCTCACCGACGCCCTGGTCATCCGCCTGGGGTCCCTCGGGGCAGAGTTGCGCTGCTCCACCCCGGTTGCCCGCATCGAGGCGCCCGGTGGACGGGTGACGGCCGTGGTCGGCGACGACGGCACCCGCATCCCCACCCGGGCCGTGATCACCGCCATGGACCCCAAGACCGCCCTGCTCGACCTGCTCGACCCGCCCCTCGGAGGTACCGCGGGTGCCGACCTGGCCGCCGCCCGCCGGGGCAACGTGGTGCAGGCCCTGGTCCACGTGGCCACCGACCGGCTCCCCCAGTACCCCGACGCCCGGCCGGGCGACTGGAACGGCCTTCAGAGCTA
>JALZAH010000189.1 GCA_030948425.1 Actinomycetota bacterium | reverse complement strand
CCCATCAGGAGTATGTGAGCGGGACGATGATCACCAGGACCACCTCGGAAGGACCCGACTTCGTCACCGTGGTCGACGACCTGATGCCGTGGTTGGGATCGGCGGAGACCCCGCCGGGTCGCATCGTCAGGGTGGTGACCGCCCGATCCGGGCCGGTCGACGTGGAGTTGGAGATCATCCCCGGGGCCGCCTACGGGCCGGCCCGGTCGGCCTCGGTGTGGTCCGAGGGCATGGCGTTCGCCTCAACGGTGGTCCGGTCCGGACTCGAGGTCGCTCCCCTGGCCCTCGACCGGGACCACGCCCTGTGGCGGGCCGCCCGGCGACTGGACCCCGGCGAGGCGATGGTTGTGACCGTCGATCAGGCCGACCATCCCCATCACCACGCCCTCTCCCCCGACGCCGCCCGCCGGTTGGTCGACGACACCACCATCGCCTGGCGCAGGTGGCTCGGAGCCCTGACCTACCAGGGCCCGTACTGCCAGCAGGTGGAACGAGCGGCGCTGACCATCAAGGCCCTCACCTGGTACCGGGGGGGCGCTCCGGTGGCGGCCGGAACCGCAGGCCTGCCACGGCGGGCCGGAGGCGAGCGCAACAGCGATGGGCGGGTGGTCCCGTGGCGCCTGGCCGCCGGGGTAGCCGGCGTGCTCGGCCGAGTCGGTTTCGCCGAGGAGGCCGAGGCCGCCGAGGCCTGGCTCCGATACGCCGTGGAGTCCTCCCCGCTGCCCTGGCCCCCGTTGCTCGACGTAGAGGGGGGACCGCTGACCGGCTCCGACGAACTGGCCGTGGCCGGCTGGCGACGTTCACAACCCGTCCTCGCCGGTGCCCCGGCGCCCGGGCTCGACCTCGACCTGTTCGGTGACGTGGCCGGAGCGATCTCGGCCAGCGGTCGGGACCGCAGCGACGGTGCCCCTGATGCACCGGGGCCACTCAGCGCGGCGTGGCCGGCGCTGGCGGGTGGAGCCGACTGGCTGAGCGACCACTGGGGCGACAGCGACCGTGGCGTGTGGGGTCTGGGCGGACCACCCCGTGACCTGGTCGCCTCCAAGGTCCAGGCCTGGGTGGCCCTCGACCGCATGGCCCGACGGGCCCGCTCCGCCAACCCCCTCGACCTCGATGCCGCCGGCTGGCAGCATGCGGCGACACAGATCGTCGCGTGGTGCGAGGCTGAAGGCCTGGCCGTCGACGGAGGGCTCCGGCTGGAACGCTCGCCCGAGGACCTCCCCGATGCCGCTCTGCTCAGGATCGCCTGGTCCGGCCCCTGGCCATCCGACCATCCCATCGTAACCAGGACGGTTGAGCGGATCGTCGAGCGTCTCTCGGTCGGCTTGCTCGTGCACCGGTACCCGACCAGCCTCGACGACGGGCTCGCCGGGAACGACAGTCCCGATATCGAGGTCTCCCTGTGGGCGGTCCGGGCCCTCGCCCACCTCCGACGCTGGGAGGAGGCCCACGCCCGGATGGAGGCTGTGTGCTCCGTGGCCAATCCAGGTGGGCTCCTGTCGGCGACCGCCGATCCGGCATCGGGGGAGTTGCTCGGCAACCTGCCCGCTGTCGGTCCCCACCTGGCTCTGATCCAAGCGGCCCTGGCCCTGCAGGAGGGGCCCAGGTAGATCTGCTTGTTCGCGCTGTTCCTCACTCCGTGATAGAGATGCCGTGGCCACCAGGGCCGAACGAGGAGCGTGACATGGCACTAGCACGATTGATCCTGCGGTTGATGCTCGGAGGACTCATGGCGGGCCACGGCCTCCAGAAGCTGCGAGGCAACTTCGGCGGTCCCGGCCTCGAAGGGACCGAACAGATGATGGGCTCGATCGGGATGCACCCGGCCAAGCCTCAAGCCCTGGCCGCCGCCCTGAGCGAGACGATCGGTGGTGGCCTCACCGCCGCTGGGTTGCTGAGCCCCCTCGGGCCGGCCATGGTCACCGGAACCATGGTCGTGGCCATCAACAAGGTCCACAAAAAGAACGGGGTGTGGGCCACCGCTGGTGGTTTCGAGTACAACCTGACCATCATCGCCGCCGCGTTTGTCCTGGCCGCCGAAGGCCCCGGGCCGGTGTCGATCGACGGTCTGCTCCGCAAGCATCGCTCCGGTTCGCGGTGGGCTGTAGCTGAGCTCGCTCTCGGTGCTGGGGCGGCGGCCGCCAGTTTGCTTGTGGCCAACAAGATGGCGCCGGGCGGCGACGCCAGCGCCTAGGCGGGCGGGCGGAGAGGCCGCCCATACGGGGGCCGCTCAGGAGGGGATGAGCAGCGCCGCCAGGTACGCCATCATGCGGTTCGTCAGAGCGGCCATCACGGCCAGATCGTCGCTGGGCCCGTCGGGGACGTTGCGCAGGATGTCCGCGGCCGGCAGGCCGGGAACGGAGCGGGCGGCCAGGGCGCAGGTCAGTTCGGCGGCATCCCACACCAGGCTGGAATCGACGCCCCAGATCATCTCGAAGAAACGGTCACGGTTGTGCACACGGCTCTGACCGGGTAGCTCCCTGGCCGACAGGCAGGCCGAGTACCGCTGTCCGTACCAGATGACGAACCACTCCCGCCGGAGCGGGTCGGTGGGACCGATCGGCACCTCGATGGCACCGTCGGGAGGCGCTGCCGCCT
>JALZAH010000183.1 GCA_030948425.1 Actinomycetota bacterium | reverse complement strand
TCCGGCTTAGACCCATTGGGCGCGCCAGACCGGCACGTGGGGTCGGGCCGCACAAGTCGATCGAGGCGACCAGCCCGCGACGTAAGGTGCGCTCAAGAATCGCTTCGTGGGTTGAAGGGCCGGACTGACCTGGCATGGCGCTGGGCGCTCAGGTCGCGTAGCTCACTCAGGGCGTCGTGGTCTTTGGGCCGGTTCGCCCACTCCTTGGAGGCGATTACGTCGTCGATCCCGGCAACGGTGATCACGACGCCCGTCGCCTCGACGGCTACCGCACGTCCGGCCAGCTCCTCATAGCTCAACCGTCGCCCGTCCCGCCCGGGCAACTTGGTCAGGACGTCGAAGTCGCCGGCGTCTGTCCGCCAGGTCGACAGCTCCCGATCTCGCAGCCACCGGCCGTCAAGCGGCAGCGGCAACGCCTTGGCCTCCTCGTCGTTGAGACCTTCGACCCGTAGTCGAGCGCCAAGCTCTCGCATGGCCGCTGCGAGGCGCTCCAGGTTCTGCTCCTCGCAGCGGACCAGGCAGTCCAAGTCTCTCGTGCCGCGTCGGGCGCCGTAGGCCAATGCGGCGACACCGCCGACAACGAGGACCTCGACACCGTGACGGTCCAGAACCTCGACCAGGGTCGGGACGTCGAGGGTGGGACCTTCCTGCTCAGCCTCTCCCTGCATCGTGACCGGCTCGAGCCTCCGCGGCCCGACGGGCGTTCTCCCGTGCCACCAACGCTCGTGCCTTCTCGGGCGTATCGATCCGCTCGCCGTCGCCATCGATGGTCACGTCGTCGGTCGTGGAAGGGGGGGCGCTCGCCAGGGCATCCAAGAGGTGATCCGCACGTACCACCGGTCTCGCTTTCACAACACGCATCCTACCCGCTGTCCCGCCAGCACCCGGCAATCGCGCGCGCCGGTGACCGACCCTCAACCGCGGATCGTCCTCAAGCAGCCCGCCGGGGCTTCTTGGGAGCGCCTTGTCTGACCTGCGTCGCTATCGACTCTCGTGTCCACCGGCGTCCATCTGCGTCTGCACAGTCCGGGGCGATAATAGAAGGACATCCGACTTTTGGGGAATCACAGGTCAAAAATACCCGCTGAGCTGCACTTTTATGTGCCCCCGGCAGGACTCGAACCTGCGACCCGCCGCTTAGAAGGCGGCCGCTCTATCCGACTGAGCTACGGAGGCTGGATTTACCCCTCTGACCTGGGCTTTTACTGCTCAGATGGGCGGGGATGATACTTGCACTACGCATCAACAGGTGAAAAGTTTCGTGCCAGCGAGGTCGGCTACCTAGCTAGCTAGGGCCCCGCTGGCGGTGTGGCGGCCAACAGCCACGGTCTGGAGAGACACCATGGCTACGACCACCGACACGGCAATGAGCGTAGGCGACCTACGCCTGCTCATCCCCGACTTCGAGCGCTCGCTCCGGGCCGGCAACAAAGCGGCCAAGACCGCCAAGATCTACGGCGAAGCCGCCCGGGGGATCGACTTCCTCGTCCAGGGCATGCTGAGCGCCTACGACTGGGTGGCGGAGATCCAGAAGGGCGACCACTACGGAGCCTGGGCCAGAACAGCGAACCAAGAGCAGCGGCACACGATGATCGAGGACGACGACTACATCGTTGGTGTAACGGACGGTCGAATCGCCTCCCCTCGGACATTGTGCGAGCCAGGTGCGCCGCTGGCTGGGCCGGCCCGGCCTCACCGACATAGCGGCGATCGCACCGTCACCTGCGATCATTCGAAGATGGGCGACCGTCGTCCGATCCACACCGGCCTCCGCTGCCCCGTCGGTCTGACTGATCTGGCCGGTGAGCATTCGCACCCACAAGTCGTACTTCTGTTCTGGCGACAAGAAGCGCTTCGCTATGCGCGTCGAGGTCACTGGACTGGTCCTCCTGTGGCAAGGCCAGCGACCTTTTCAGATGAGGTTTGAAGCCTGGCGGATCCTGTCGCGCGAAGTCGGCGCAACCAGTACGGCCGGCTTGCCGCCGCCATGACGCCCTCCAACGTCTGCAACCCTCACGGCTCCCACGGGAGACCACTTGACCGAAACCGCTCCTTCAGAGGTACCGAACTGCGGCCTCGGGCGTCCGGCGGCCTCCCTGAAACTTGTCGCATCGCCCATGTTTCACTAGGTTAAGTTGAACTTGTCCACACGTTCGTGGGGGGGCATGCACCGGTGAGAAAGTTGGACCGCCGTTGACGGGGGTAGTGGTCGCCGAGGCAGTGCTGCTGATCGTGGTCGGGTTCTTCGCCGTCGGACTCCTCCACAGTTACGCTGGTTTGCTCCGCAGAGTGCAGCGCCTCGAGACCGAGGCCCCAGTCGCGGCCCCGAGGCCGGCGCCAAGCCTGACGCCGCCCACCGGGGCGGAGCGAACCGGCACGGACATCGCCGGCGAGTCCCTCGATGGCGAGACCGTCGCCTTGGCCGTCGCAGGAGTCGAGCACGACACTCTGCTGGCCTTCTTGTCTAGCGGGTGCTCTACCTGTGCCGGCTTCTGGGCCCAGCTACCGCACGCGGCCGCTTCCACCGACGAGAGAGGGTCCCGCCTGGTGGTCGTCACCCAGGGTCCCAACCACGAGAGTCCTTCGGCCTTGGCATCGCTCGCCTCGCCCGACCTGGTCAACACGGTCATGTCGAACCGGTGCTGGGAGGACTACGCAGTCCCCGGCTCGCCGTATTTCGTCTACGTCGAGGGTCGCTCCGGCCTGGTGCGGGGGGAGGGCACGGCGCTCGGGTGGGATGAGGTGTTCAGCCTGATGGCCCTGGCCGAAGGGGACGCCGCTCCGGCCGGGGGAAACCACCATCGCAAGCCCGCCAGCGACGCAGCACGCGAGGCAGCGGTCGACCGGGAGCTTCTGCGGGCCGGCATCAGGCCCGGTGATCTGTCGCTGTACCCGACCATCCCCGCATCTGAACCGGCGGGCGACCGGCGGGGATCGTGAAGACCGCAGGAACCATCTCGGGGTATGGCATCACGGCCGCGTTGCCTCCCGCATGGGAGGGCCGGATCAGCAAGCTGGCGTTGGTGGCACCCGCCGCCGCGGCCAGCCGAGCGGTCCAGGCGGCCCAGGTGAGCAGTGCCGGAGTCGCGGCCACGCAGCCCGGAGCCGGCCCGACCGGTGCGGTGGAGACCACGATGCCGTTCCTGCACCTTGCGAACTTCCCTCTGCCGCCACGACGGGGAGCGTTCGGGACGGGCGCGGTGGAGCTCATGTCCGGCCCGGACGCGCTGATCGTCCTGTTCGAATACTCGGCGGACAGCCTCGGCACGGCGCTGTTCGCACCATCACGTATGCCACGACTGCTCCACCCGGGCGCGTTCAACCCTCGCTCCCTGCAGCGCATCCTCCCCGGGCAGGGCGGCTACCAGGCGTTCTTCACCGAGTCGGGACGGGCCTTCTCGCTGTATGTGGTGTTGGGCTCCCTTGCCCAGGCGGTAAGCAACCTGCCCACGGTCAACCAGGTGCTCGTCGGTCTTCAGATCGATCCGGCGTAAAAGGAGACGGCGTGGACACTCCCCCTGGGTTCTCGACGCTTCCCGAGCGGGCCGTGCGCAGGGCTGCGGAGACTCTCGGCGCCACCCGCTGGAGCCGTCGGCGCTTCTTGACCCGCAGCGTGGTGGTGGGCTCGGCCTTGGCGATCAGCCCTTGGGACTTCGCCGTCCGCCCTGCCAGTGCCTACGCCGCCGTCTGCGGCACCGACGCGTCGTGCGCGGCCGGCTACAGCGTGTTCTGCTGCACGATCAACAACGGCGCCAACCTGTGCCCACCGGGGTCGTTCGCTGGAGGGTGGTGGAAGGCGGACGGGTCCGGCTTCTGCTGCGGTGGTCCCCGCTATTACGTGGACTGCAACGCGGCCTGCGGCAGCGGCTGGACCTGCGGGTGTGAGAGGAGTTCGGCCACCTGTGACAACCGCCTGATCGCGTGCAACCAGTTCCGCTATGGGCAGTGCCACCAGGAGATCTCCTGCTACGGGCCAGTCGTGTGCCGCCTGGTCACCTGTACGCCACCGTGGGAGTACGACCCCTCGTGCTCCACGTCGTCGGCGACGGATGACAACACGGTGAGCCACACCGCTCCGTGCCTCCCCGGTAATTGCCCCTCTCCCATCATTATGCGGTATTACGACCTGGGTGGCCCCGGCAGCTACCTCGGAGCGCAGGAGGGCCCTGAGGGTCCGGCGCCGGCCGGTGGTGGCACCTGGGTGCCGTTCGCGTACGGGGCCATCTTCGACGTCAGCCCCGCAGGGCTGCACGGCATCCACGGTGCCATCTACGAAAAGTACGGGCAGTTGGGTGGGGCGCCGGGGCTCCTCGGCTACCCCGTCACAGACGAGAACGGCACCCCCGACGGGCGGGGACGGTACAACCACTTCGCCAACGACGGGTCCATCTACTGGACCCCCCAGACCGGCGCATGGTCGGTCCACGGTGCCATCCGAGACCACTGGGCGGCGCTCCGCTGGGAAGCCAGCCCCCTCGGCTACCCTGTCACCGACGAGAACGGCACCCCCGACGGGCAGGGACGGTACAACCATTTCGTCAAGCTGGTCAACGGGCAGGTGACCGACAACGGGTCCATCTACTGGACACCCCAGACCGGTGCATGGTCCACCCATGGCCCCATCCGGGCTCATTGGGAGGCGCTCGGATGGGAGAACAGCTTCCTCGGCTACCCGATCACCGATACGACCCCCACTCCCGACGGGCAGGGCCAGTACAACCACTTCGCCAAGCTGGTCAACGGCCAGGTGACCGACCACGGCTCCATCTACTGGACCCGCCAGACCGGCGCATGGTCCACGTATGGGGTGATCCGGACTCGCTGGGAGGCGCTCGGGTGGGAGACCAGCCCTCTCGGTTACCCAACCTCCGATCCGAACAGCGCCGCTGCCGGAGGGCTGGTCTACACCGCCCAGCAGTTCCAGCATGGCGCCATCTACGACAGCACGGTGGGGTCCGCCTCTGCCATCTACGGACCGATCTTCACCGCCTACGACACCAGGGGTGGGCCGCCAGGCTCCCTCGGTTTGCCGACATCGAGCATCACCACCGACTCCAACGGCAACGAGACGGCGTCGTTTCAGAAAGGAACGTTGACCTACAACGCCGGCACCGGCAAGGTCAGCTAGGTCCGGGGGCCTCCCACTCGGTCCCCCCGTCGGGGTCGAGCTGGTGAAGGCGTCGCAGCACCGCTCCGTGCATCCGGAGGCCGTCTACTACGACCGTCACCGCTAAGGCCAGCGCCACCGCGCAGATGACGACGAGTGCGGTCATCGGCTTGGCCCGGACGGCCCCAGGGCGGCCACCTGCGGACCGCTCAACACCACGGATGCCAGCCACGCCGCCACCAGGACCACGCCGGCGAAGGGGCTCCCGGCCAGGGGCTGAGCACCGAGGACCTCACCGATGCCGGGCGCTCCGGCGGCGAAGGCGCCGACACATCCGGTCGCCAGCCCGACATCGACGACCACGTGGCGCCAGGACGGAGGTGCATCCGTCTCACCGAAGCACCCGCACGACGAGATGCCCGGATGGGACTGCGCCACCGTCACGAAGGCAGCGAACGCCAGGTA
>JALZAH010000177.1 GCA_030948425.1 Actinomycetota bacterium | reverse complement strand
ACGGTGAAGCGTTGGTGCACCGAGCAGTGGCCCTTCCACAACAGGAAGGTCCTCTCCTTCACCTCACGCTCGGACAGGCCGCCGCAGGCGAGCCTGGGATTCCACACCCCCATGTCCGAGGCGGCGTAGCCGAGCTGGAACGCCGTGTTGCGCCCGAGGTGCTGGTCCGGGAAGAAGAGCACCTTGTCGGCCCGCTCCAGAGCCCAGCGCAGCACGGCCCGGGCATTCGACGAGGTGCACACCGCCCCACGGTGGTCGCCCACGAAGGCCTTGAGGGCCGCTGAGGAGTTCATGTAGGTGATGGGCACGATGCGCTCGACGTCGGTGACCGCGGCGAGGTCGTCCCAGGCCTCCTCGACCGAGTCGAGGTCGGCCATGTCGGCCATCGAGCACCCGGCATTGAGATCGGGCAGCACGACTTGCTGGTGATCGGCCGTGAGGATGTCGGCCGACTCGGCCATGAAGTGGACGCCGCAGAACACCACGTACGACGCCGTGCTGGCCGCGGCCAGGCGGGACAGGCCGAAGGAGTCGCCCCGGGCATCGGCAAAGGCCATGACCTCGTCGCGCTGGTAGTGGTGGCCGAGGACGAGGAGACGGTCACCGAGGTCGGCCTTGGCCGCGGCGATCCATTGCGCCAGTTGGTCCTGGCTTGCGTTCACGTAACGCTCGGGCAGTGCCGGCTGTATCCGCACGATGCGAGGAAACCCCCTGATGGAGCCCCGATAGTTGGCCGGCGGAGACA
This sequence comes from Actinomycetota bacterium, assembly GCA_030948425.1. Taxonomy (GTDB): domain Bacteria; phylum Actinomycetota; class Acidimicrobiia; order Acidimicrobiales; family Palsa-688; genus JALZAH01. The sequence goes on along the minus strand of JALZAH010000177.1, from coordinate 2,113 downwards.
GCCTGGTCGCCTCTCGCGGGGTTGTCGGCCTCGGAGCTGAAGATGTCTGCCGGAAACCAGGCCGGCGTAAGCGTCAGTGTAGATGGCCGGCGGCGACTCTGCCTGGTCAAGCATGCGTCTCCGAGCGCGACGAGCAGGTTGGGTGGCCTGCGCTCGGCGCGGACCCGCTGACGACCGGGCCGTGGTCGGTTTCGCCGCGCCGTTCTCGTGCCCCTTCAGATGTCGGCGGAGCCGTTGTCCCACGCCAGGCGGAGCTTGGGTCCGTCGACGGTCGACAGTGTCAGTCCGAGCGACGACGACGTGACTGTCCCGACGGAATCGGGCGGGACCGCCACGAGACGTCCGTCCTCGAGCCGGAAGAGCTCGAGCTGGCGCGTGCGAGGGTCGACGATCAGGAGCTCCCGAACCCCCATCTCCCCGTAGAACCCGAGCTTGGCGTAGCTTTCGTCGCCCGGCGACAGGATCTCGATCACCAGCTCGGCCTGGCCCTCCACACCCCGGTCCATGACGTCCTCGGGTCGAGCGAACACCAGGTCCGGAATCCGGTAGTCCTGCTCGCCCCCCGGCCCGGGGCGGTAAAGCCCGGCCTCCGGCATTCCCAGTAGGCCTCGCAGCTTGGCGAGCGGCAGCATCACGGCCATGAGCTCGCCGGCGAGGAGCTGGTGTGGACTTGAGGCAGCCGGGACCATATGCAGGACACCGTCCCACATCTCGTCGTGGCCGTCGAGGCCCTTTCGGTGTCTTTCCTGCAGCAGTTCCTCGGGCACGTCCAGCAGTAGCGCTCGCATCTATCCAGCCTACGCCCGCCCGGCGCCGAGCTACAGGGTTCCAGCGGTCGGGCCAGGCCAGCGGAGCTGAAGATGTCGCCGGAAACCAAGCCGGCGTAAGCATCAGCCTGGGTGACCCGGAGGCTCCTCTGCCTGGTCGACCATGTCCTGCACAGCGGCGAGCACCTCCAGATGGATCCGGTCCTTGGCCCGCCCACTGGCCCGCTTCATGCGCATGAGGTCGCCTAGGTCGACGACTCGTACCTGGAGCCCGTCAGGGAGCTCGTAGAGCGCAGCCCGAGAGGAGAGGTCCCGGTAGCCGGATGTTCCCGACGGCGTGGCGAGGACGTCGAGGCTTCCCAGGTCGGTGACGAATGTGAATGAGTCGCCGTTGGCCAGGGTCTGGGCGTCCAGGATGAATGGAAGGTCTTCGTCTACCTTGGCCACCCGCAGCTTCGCCCCCAGCTGCCGCAGGGCCTCGGCCAACCGCTCCAAATTGCCGCGGGAGCGCTCGTAGCAGATGTCGAGGTCGTTGGTCATGACCGGCGCACCAAGAATCTCGGCCGCATACCCCCCGATCACGACGAAGGCGACTTCGGCGTCGGTGAGAACCCGGAGGGCGGCCAGAGGGTCGAAGGTCGCCGGCGTCATGACACCCGGCGGGCTTGGCGCACCTGGCTCAGCGCCCGGCCATACGCGGCGCCTCCGACGGCCCGGTCGGAAGGGGTGAGTGACAGCCAGTGTCCGATGAGGCTGCGGTCCTCGCCCTCTCCCCGTCGCAGCGTCATGTCGAGCTCCCAGCCACAGGCGCGGAGCAACTTGTCGAGCGTGTCGGCGCGGGGCATCTGGTGTCCCGACTCGATTCTGGCGATGGTGGGCTGAGGAACCCCGGCCCTTCTCGCCAGTTCCCGCTGGGTCAGGCCCGCCGACCGCCGGGCACCGTTCACCCATTCGGCCACTCGCATCATCTCACCATGATAACGGATTCGCTATCGGTATCATTGGTGGCAATGCTTCAGCGCCCGCCCACCGGCACCATCCCCGACGTCCCCGGCTCCTATCAGTTCAAGGATGCCGAGGGCCGGGTGATCTACGTGGGCAAGGCCAAGTCGCTGCGGTCGCGCTTGTCGAACTACTTCGGCAACCCGGCGAACCTGCCCCCCCGCACGGCCCAGATGGTGGCGTCGGCGGAGACCGTCGAGTGGATCCAGGTCCGCAACGACGTGGAGGCCCTCATGCTGGAGTACAGCCTGATCAAGCAGCACAAGCCGCGCTTCAACATCCGCCTCCGCGACGACAAGAGCTACCCCTTCCTGGCCGTCACCATGAGCGACGAGTGGCCCCGG
>JALZAH010000174.1 GCA_030948425.1 Actinomycetota bacterium | reverse complement strand
GCGCGTCGAGGGCCGGGAGGCCTTGGCCTTTTTCGACCCACTACCCGTCGCGCTCTTCTTGGACCCGGTGGTCGTAGCCACAGTAACCACAACCGTAACAGCAGCAACATTGGTTACACGGGAGCCTCGTTCGGGCGACCTATCCACCCTTCGCGCTCACCAGGGCGCGACGCTGGGTGACCGGATTCCGGACGGAGGACCGATGCTCAACGCGGTAGTCGAGATCGCCATCGGCCTCATCGTGCTCTACTCGGTGCTCAGCCTGGGCTGCTCCAAGGTCAACGAGCTGGTGGCCACCGTCTTATCGTTGCGGGCCAGGAACCTCCGCAAGGCGATCCGCCACCTGGTGGGCAACACCTACGCCACCAAGGTCTACGAGCACCCGTTCATCACCAGCCTGTACCTGGGCGACGCCAAGCCGGCCAAGGGCATCAAGAAGCTGATCCAGAAGCTCCTCAAGCCGCCGGGGCCGTCGTACCTGCCCGCCGACAAGTTCGTCATCGCCCTCCTCGACTCCGCCTGCCCGGCCGCGGTCACCGCCGACCCTCCGCTGCCCCCCGACCCCGGCGACCGCCTGGAGTACGCCCTCGTCCGGGCGCCGGAGGGAAGCGCGTCGCCCGACGAAGGCCGACCTGGCAACGAGGCGACGCCCCCGTCAGTCGGGAGCGCCATCGAGGCCGAGATCGACCGGGTCACCGAGGAGAAGTTGAAGGTCGCGCTGCAGACGCTGTGGCGGGCGGCCAGCGGGAACGTGGTCACGTTCCGGGCCGGTGTCGAGGAATGGTTCAACCACACCATGGACCGCGCCACCGGGTGGTACAAGCGCACGGCCCAGGTCATGGCCCTGGGCCTCGGCCTCACCATCGCCATCGCCCTGAACGTCGACACCGTGCACGTCACCGAGCGCCTTTGGAGCGACGGGCCGGTGCGCTCGGCCGTCCTCGCCCAGGTCAACAAGCTCCCGCCGCCGACCACCACCGCCACGACCACCACGGTTGTCGGGGCGCCGGCCTCGACGCCACCAGCCACGACGTCACCGGCCACCGGGGCGCCCCCGACGACCGTCGCCAGCATCGGCGATCAGGTGAGCGACATCCAGGACAGCCTCAGCCAGCTCAGCAGCCTCCAGCTACCACTTGGTTGGGACGAGGGTCAGCGGCCCGACAGCTACCCGTTGGCCCTCGTCGGGTGGGTGATCACCGCCATCGCCCTCTCCCTCGGGGCGCCGTTCTGGTTCGACCTGCTGAACAAGGTCACCGCCCTCCGCGGCGGCGGAACCCAGGAGACCACGCCCACCCAGTCACCGAAGAAGGCGGCCCCGGTCAAGTAGCGCCGGCAACAAGTCTCGATGGCCGGCGTCGCCTTCTCCCTGACACCGCCACCTCGACGCTCAGGAGGCGGCAGGCACGTGCTGGGCCAGGAACTCCTCGATCCGCGTCTCGAAGTCCCGGGTCACGGACGGGTCGCCCCACCAGATGAGGTGGCCGAACTGCCCGACGGTGATCAGCGTCGAGTGGGCGATCTTCTCATGCGAGTTGACCGAGTTCTCGTAACCGATGTCGCCGTCGTTGCGGCTCCCGACGATGAGCGTCGGCGCGCGCACCCCGCCGAGTGGGAGCTCGTCGAGCTTCTCCTGCACGGTCAGGTCGTTGCTGACGCCGGGAAATCGGGGCAGGCCGGGGACCATGGCATCGGCCATCGCCAGCACCTGCCGTTTCTGGTCGGGATCGGCGAGGATCTTCTCGATGAGCGCCTTGCCAGTGGCCTTGTCGTAGGTGGTCTCCGTCTTCACGTAGTCCTGCAAGGTCAACGCCATGAGCCGGTGCATCGACTGGTAGATGAGGAAGTATGCGATGTTCTGGGACCGGGGGGTCATCACCAGCCGGCCGAGGGCGCTCCCGGTCTGGTCCTCGGACAGCCCGGTCCGCTGCGAGATCGCCGAGAGCAGCACCAGCGCATCGACACGGTCGGCGTGGCGTGCCGCGAATTGAATAGCTCCGGGTCCACCGGCTGAGAGGCCGACCACGGCGACCCGGTCTATGCCGAGCGTGTCGAGCAGCGCGGCAGCGAGGTCGGCCTGTTGCTCGGGTGTGCCCCCGTTCTCGATGGGTGTGCCCAGGTATCCAGGGCGATCGGGGGTCAGCACCTGGTAGCCGCCCTTGACCAGGTGCTCGAGGAAGAACCATCCGTTGTGGCCGATGTTGCCGCCGTGGAAGTGCAGGACGACCGGCCCGTCGCCGCGGACGCCGTATTCGACCTGGCCCAGCCGGGTGGAAACGATCGAGCTGTCCGAGGACGCGATCTCGGTGCGAAGCCGCAACCATCGCTCGTACCACCACCAGCACCCGAACGCGGCCAGCACCGACACCATCGCCATGCCTCGGGGGTAGCGGTCTGTCGTCGCCAACATCGGGTCGATCGTCTGCCGATGAGTCACGGATCCATTCAACACGTCACAGGGCCACGGTGTTCGGCCGCCGCCAGTAGTTACGCCTCGACGACGACGGGAACGATCATGGGGCGACGCTTTGTCCGTTCGTTGACGAAGCGGGCCAGCGACTTGCGCACGCGGCGCTTCAGTGTCTCCAGGTCGACCTGGTGGTCGTCGGCCGCCTGCTCGAGCACGGTGACGACGGTCTGGCGAGCCTCGTCGAGGAGGGCCTCGGCCTCGGGCGCGTACACCCAGCCGTGGGTGATGATCTCCGGGTCGGCGAGGATCTCGCCGGAGCTGGCGTCGACAGCCACCACCACCACGATCACGCCTTCCTCGGAGAGCACCCGCCGGTCGCGCAACACGCCGTGGCTGACGTCGCCCACGATGCCGTCCACGTAGAGGTAGCCCGACGGGACCGTGTCGACGAAGTCGAGACCCTCGTCGGTGAGCTCGACCACGTCGCCGTCCTCGGCCAGCAGCACGTTGTTCTCGACCACGCCCATCTCCATGGCCAGGCGCGAGTGGTGCGTGAGATGGCGGAACTCGCCGTGCACGGGGATGAAGTGCTCGGGCCGGGCCAGGGCCAGCATGGTGCGCAACTCGCCCTGCATGGCGTGGCCGGTGACGTGCACCGGCGCCAGCCCGGCGTGCACGACCTGGGCGCCGCGCCGGTAGAGGCCGTCGATGACCCGGTTGACCGAGTACTCGTTGCCGGGAATGGCGTTGGCGCTGATGACCACCACGTCGCCCTCCCGAAGGGTGAGGCG
>JALZAH010000162.1 GCA_030948425.1 Actinomycetota bacterium | reverse complement strand
GTGCCGCCCTCGGTGACAACCGCCACCCCCTCGGGCGCACCGGAGAGGGGTATGACGGTCCCGGGCAGGTTCGGGACCGACGGCTGGGACACGGCCGGTTCGGGCGCGGACTGCAGAGGGGTGGCCGGCTTGGGCTCGGCGGTGCCGGAGCCACACGACGCCGCCAGGACGGTCCCGAGCAGCAGTGCGGCGGCCGCTCGTCGATGGTTCGCTCGGCTCAAGCGGTCGTCACCCGTCAGAGGCACAAGGGAAGAGAGGCACCGGCTCAGCTTGCCATGCGATACGGGTAGGCCCCTGACGGCTCGCTGCGGAGGGGAGGACCTTGCCGGCATCGACGGGACCGTCGGCGGCGTGGGTGGGTCTGCGAGTCGTCGTGCCGGTCGCTGAGGCCTTCATGTAGCGCGGCTCGAACGGGACGCCCGGGCAGGCTGCCGAAACGTTCGTTGGGCGTCGCAAGATATCCACAAGTTGGTCTCCTGGTCGAGTCACGATCACCTGTCGGCCACGGGCTGCGACGGCTCGGGAGGGTTCGGGGGGCTGGTTCGGGCCCTTCCCGCTCGTCCGAGGCGGAATGCGTAGACGAGCGCGGAGGCGGCGAAGAGGGCGGCGGTGATCAGCAGCCAGCGGGCCAGGTAGGGGTCGGGGGCCAGGGCCGGCACCCGCTTCTCCTGCCACAGCTGGCGGTCGGCGGCCGCATCCAACCTGGGCGGTTGGCAGGTGTCCCGCACCGTGTTCTTCCTGGCCGCCCTCCTCGGGGCGGTGGCCACCGAAGGGGGGACATTCCCCAACTCCTACAACAAGTTCGTGCCCAAGCCCATCCACACGCCCCCGCATCCCGGAGTGTGGCAGGACCTGTCGTGGCCGCTCGAGTTCCCGGTGTCGCAGAACGAGATGTCGTTCCTGCTGCCGCACTTCCTCAAGGACGGCCGGGGCCGGCTCGACACCTACTTCACCCGCGTCTACAACCCGGTGTGGACCAACCCTGACGGGCTCTCGTGGATGGAGGTGCTCACCGACGAGGACAAGGTGGGCTGCTTCGTGGCCCTCACCCCCACCTGGAACGAGTTGGCCTACTACGCCGACTACGTGCTCCCGATGGGTCATGGCTCCGAACGCCACGACACCCACTCCTACGAGCAGTACGACGGGCAGTGGCTCGGGTTCCGCCAACCGGTCCTCCGGGCGGCCCGGGAACGGCTGGGCGAGACGATCACCGACACCCGGGAGGTCAACCCCGGTGAGGTGTGGGAGGAGAACGAGTTCTGGATCGACCTGAGCTGGCGGATCGACCCCGACGGGTCCCTCGGCATCCGCCAGTACCACGAGTCGCGCGCCCACCCGGGTCAGAAGCTCAGGGTCGACGAGTACCACGGGTGGATGTTCGAGCACTCCGTGCCCGGTCTTCCCGAACGGGCGGCGGCGGACGGGCTGACCCCGCTCGCGTGGATGCGCCGCTACGGCGCCTTCGAGATCAGCCGCGGCCAGGGTGCGGTGTTCGACCAAGAAGTGGACGCCGCCGAGCTGGCCGACGTCCATGTCGGCGACTTCGGCCGGGTCTACACCGCCACCGTTGCGCCCGACAGCGTCAACGTCGTCCCCCAGGGCGCGCCGTCGCCCGACGAGGACGGGCGCCGGGCGGTCGGGGTCATGGTCGACGGTCTCGTGCGTCGCGGGTTCCCGACGCCGTCGGGGCGCCTCGAGTTCTGGTCGTCGACCCTGGCCCGGTGGGGCTGGCCTGAGCACGCCCTGCCCGGCTACATCCGCAGCCATGTCCACCCCGCGGCGATGGCGGCCGATCAGATGGTGCTGCTGTCTACCTTCCGGCTGCCGACCCAGATCCACACCCGGTCGGCCAACTCCAAGTGGCTCGACGAGCTGGCCCACACCAACCCGGTGTGGATCCACCCCTCCGACGCCGTCCGCCTCGGTGTGGCCCGCACCGGCGACCTGGTCCGGGTGAGCACCGAGATCGGCTACTTCGTGGCCAAGGCATGGATCACCGAGGGGGTCCGCCCGGGCGTGGTGGCCTGCAGCCACCACATGGGCCGCTGGAAGCTGCGCCGGCACCCCGACGGGGCGGGATCGGCGGCCAGCTTCCTCGTCCGTCCTCGGCGCCAAGGCCGTCTCGCTCGGCCGGGGTGAGAGCCCTGGTCGTAGGCTCTGGTGTCTATGCGTCCCTCGACCCGGCCCTGGTCATCCCTGTGAAGGTGTACACCCGCAAAGGCGACGACGGGACGACGGGACTGCTCTACGGCGGCCGGGTGGCCAAGGACAGCCCCGTCATCGAGGCCAACGGAGCGGTTGACGAGGCTCAGGCTGCGCTGGGCATGGTGCGGGCCGAGGTGGAGCGACGTTCGGAGCTTGACGCCTTGTTGGTCCGGGTGGAGTACGAGCTGTACGTGCTCATGGCTGACCTGGCCACGGGAGAGACCAATCGAGCCAAGCTCACCCCCGGGGTGAGCTTGGTCACCGCAGACATGGTGACGGCTCTGGAGCCGGTGATCGACCAACTCACCGGGCGTTTCCCCCCGTTGAAGGACTTCGTCATCCCCGGTCACGACCGGGTGTCGGCGGCGCTGGACGTGGCCCGCACCGCCATCCGCCGGGCCGAGCGCCTGGTCATCGGTGCTGCCCTTGTCGATTCTTCCGCCGGGGCCTACCTCAACCGTCTTTCTGACCTGGTGTGGGTGATGGCCCGCTGGCAGGAGCACGGTGACGCTTTGCTGTCCCGGCAAGCCGGTACGCAGACCCCACAAGCAGGAACGACCTGGAACGATGGTTGATCTGTCCCGAGGCATCCCCGTGTTCGAAGCGGCTGCCGGCGGACGACGGGGCGGTGGTGGTGGCGCTCGGCAAGGGCATCACCTTCGATTACTCGGTGAGCGCCGCGTTCCGCCATTGCCTGCGCAGAAGGCGGCGTTCGTCCTCGTCCCGGCCACCCCAGACCCCGTACTCCTGGTTGCTGGCCAGGGCGAATGCCAGGCAAGAGGTCTGCACCGGGCAGGTGGCGCACACGGTCTTGGCCCGGTCGATCTGCTCAGCGGCCGTACCCGTCGAGCCGACAGGGAAGAACAGCTCCGGGTCCTCGTAGCGACAGGTTGCCGCCAGGCGCCACGAGTCGCTGTCGTAGCGGGGCTTGGGCCACGGCGTGCCGGTCGCCTCGAGGTGGCCGTCGGCCAGAAGTTGCATCCCGCGGTCGGTCATGGCGGTCTTTCCGTTCTGGACCTGTCGGTGGCGGCCCGAATCCTTACCCGGTCAATGCTACCGGGGGCCGAACGTATTGTTCAACTATTTCTGAGTTCCATGTAGAGGTTTACAGGAGGCTCGGCCGGGTCGGGCGCACTATAGGTAGGAAGGGAAGTCGGTTTATGCTCCGCATGTGGTTGCCCCATGGCTCAGCATCGGCGAGCTCGCCCGGCACACTGGCTTGACCCCGGCGACGCTTCGGGTCTGGGAGTCGCGCTACGGCTTTCCCGAACCCAGCCGAAGTGCCGGGGGCCAGCGCTGCTACCAGGACCACGTCGTCGATCAGGTCCGCCAGGTCCTTGCCGACCGGGCGGCGGGCTTGGCTCTGCCGGTTGCCGTGGACCGAGCGCGCGCCGGTGCGCCCGAGGGACAGACCTCTGTCCATGCCAGCCTCCGCCGCCGCCATCGCCACCTGCCCGTGCACCGGTTCACCAAGCGGGCACTGGCGGCCCTGAGT
>JALZAH010000147.1 GCA_030948425.1 Actinomycetota bacterium | reverse complement strand
CCGCCGCCTTCTATCGCAACATCGTCATCCACTGGTTCGTCAATCGGGCCATCGTAGAGTTGGCGCTGGTTGCTGCAGCCGAGGCGTCGAGCGACGATCCCATGGGGGTGGTCCACGATGATGCCCTGCGCCTCCGGGACCTGTTGAAGTTCGAGTTCTTCTTCGCCGAGAAGGCTGCGTTCGAACAGGAGCTGCGCGACGAGGTGGATCTCATCGCGCCCCAGTGGCGGGCTGATGACGGAGCCATCGTATCCACCCTCGGGGAGTGGATCGCTGCGTCCGGTGGTCTGGTTGCCGACCGGGTGTTGCGTTCGTTCCTCGAGGCCTACTGGGTGGTTGCCGATCGGCTGGCCGCCGCCGGGGACGCCATGGTCGAGGAGGACAACTTCGTGGCCTCGTGTCTGGCGGTGGGCCGCCAGTATCAGCTCCAGCGACGCATCGTCAGCGGCGAGGCCATCTCCGTGGAGCTGTTCAAGACAGGTCTCAAGCTGGCCGCCAACCGGGGTCTGTGTGACCCGGAGAACCCCGAGCGGGCCCAGGGGCGGGTGGCTCTGGTCGCCGAGCTGCATGACGTGCTTCGCCGCCTCGAGCTGTTGACTCGTTGGGAGCGGCAGCACCGTCTGCGACGTCAGGGTGACCGAAGCTCCGCTCCCGCCGACGCGGCTCGGGGGGACGAAGCCATCCACGCCTGATTCCGCCACCCGCCGAGTAGCGTGCGGCCGTGCGATGTCCGCAATGCGCCAGCGCCGACGACCGGGTCGTCGATTCGCGGACCGTCGAGGACGGCGCGTCGATCCGCCGCCGGCGCGAGTGCCTGGGCTGCAGTCGGCGCTTCACGACCTACGAGCGGCTCGAAGAGGCGCCCCTCACCGTGGTCAAGCGATCCGGGAGCAAGGAGCTGTTCGAGCGGACGAAGGTGGTGGCCGGCATCCGATCGGCGGCCAAGAATCGGCCCGTGTCTGACGCAGCCATGGAATCGGTGGCCGGAGACGTCGATGAGGCCCTGCGCCTGGAGGGCAGCGAGGTGACCAGTTATCAGGTCGGCTTTGCCGTGCTTGAGCGGTTGCGGGCGCTCGACGAGGTTGCCTACGTCCGCTTCGCCAGTGTCTACAAGGGCTTCTCTGGTCTGGACGATTTCCGTCGGGAGGTCGGTCAGCACCCTGGGTAGGGTTTGGGGGCCGGCGGTGTTCGGCGGGAAAGGAAGACGACGATGCGCGTAGGGGTCCTCACCGGGGGCGGAGACTGCCCGGGACTGAATGCGGTTATCCGGGGCGTGGTCCGCAAGGGCGAGGATCACCACGGCGACACCTTCGTGGGGTTCATGGATGGCTGGCGGGGGGTGATCGACGATCGGGTCACGCCCCTCGACATCGAGCGGTGCCGGGGTATCCTGCCTCTGGGCGGCACGATCCTGGGGACCTCGCGCACGAACCCGTTCAAGGTCGAAGGAGGTCTCGATGCCTCCCTCGCCACCCTGAAGAACGAAGGGGTGGAGGCTCTGGTGGCCATCGGTGGCGAGGACACCCTGGGCGTGGCCCACCGACTGGCCGGCGAAGGAATCTCGGTGGTCGGTGTTCCCAAGACCATCGACAACGACCTCTCGGCCACCGAGGTCACCTTCGGTTTTCACACGGCCGTCCAGATCGCCAGTGACGCCATCGACCGGCTCCATACCACGGCCGAGTCTCACGACCGGGTCATCGTCTGTGAGGTCATGGGACGCCACGCCGGGTGGATCGCCACCTACGCGGGCATCGCCGGGGGGGCTGCGGAGGTGCTCGTCCCCGAGGAGCCGTTCGACATCGACGTGGTGTGCGAGGCCCTCAGGGCCCGACACGCCAAGGGCCGCTACGCGTCCATCGTGGTGGTCGCCGAGGGGGCGACACCGGCGGAGGGGACTCTGGAGATCGCATCTGCCGAGGTGGATCAGTTTGGTCATCCCCGCCTGGGCGGCATCGCCAACGTCATCGCTCCCGAGATCGAGGAGCGCACCGGCTTCGAGACCCGGGTGAGTGTGCTCGGCCACATCCAGAGGGGCGGAACGCCGACCGCCTTCGATCGGGTGCTGGCCACCCGATTCGGGGTGGCGGCCATCGACGCCGTCCACGACGGGGCGTTCGATCAGATGGTGGCACTCCAGGCCGACCGCGTCGTGCGGGTGCCACTGGCCGATGCGGTGACAGAGCTGAAGACCGTCGACACGGACCTGTTCCATGACGTCGCTGGGATCTTCTTCGGGTGAGAAGTGGCGCTCACCAGTGTCGCTCCTCGGGCCCCACCTCGATGTCGAGGGCACCGGCGGTCACCAGAAGGTCGGCCAGAGGCTGGTAGAGGTCGGGAACGGACGCAAGGATCGTCCGCCCAGCGAGGATCCCGGTGCGACCGCCCGCCTCGTCGCAGATCAGTCGTCCGGCAGAGAGGTCCCAGGGGTTGAGGCCCCACTCGTAGTAGGCGTCGACCCGGCCGCCCGCCACCCAGCACAGATCAAGGGCCGCGGAGCCGAACCGACGGATGTCGCGCACGGCGGGAAGCACGGTGGCCGCCACCCGAGCCTGCTCGCTGCGCCGTTGCGCCCGGTAGCCGAAGCCGGTGGCCACCAGGGCGGTGGACAGCTCTGAGCGGCCCACTGCGACCCTGGTCGGCTGCCCGTTGAGGCGGGCCCCGCGCCCGGCGATGGCCGCCCAGGTCTCCTTCCGGCTCGGGTCGATCACCACGCCGACGAAGGCCGTCTCGTCGATTTCGGCGGCGATGGACACGGAGAACGCCGGGATCCCGAAGAGGTAGTTGGTGGTCCCATCGAGGGGATCGATGACCCATCGCACCCCGGTCGATCCCGGTCGCGACGTTCCTTCCTCAGCGAGGATGGCGTCATGGGGTCGACGCCCGGTGATGATGGTGACCACCGCCGCCTCGGCCTGGCGGTCCACCTCCGAGACCATGTCGGTGGCCGACGACTTGGTGTCGACGCGGTTCCGGATCCCACCGAACCCGGCGACGTGGATGCTCGCCGCCGCCCGGGCGGCGGCGATGGCCACCGACGCCAACTCGTCGCCGAGGGGGTCGGGGGACGCAGATGTTCCGAACAGGTCGGGCACCGACTGCTCGGGGGTCGGGCGCCGGTCGGGAGCGGGCAGATCGGTCACCTCCCCATCATGGCGGCGGAGCAGCACGTGCATCGCCTGTCGGCGTGAAGACGGACGTGGGTCGGCTCCGGCCCCGCAGGACCCTGGTGTCGACGACCTGCCACATCCGGCCTTCCGGTCCGGCCGCCGAGACGGTGGCTCCGCTGGCCAACACCCGGCTGGGGTGAGCCTTGGCCAGATCAGTGAGACGGGCCGCCTCGTTGACCGGATCGCCGATCACCGTGTACTCGAATCGTTGCCGGGACCCGATGTTGCCGGCCACCACCGTGCCCGACGACACGCCCACGGCGGCGGTGAGGTGAGGTTGTTCGGTGGTTGCCGAATCGACGGCGTGGCGAATGGCGATCGCCGCCCGCAGGGCCCGGCGGGCATGATCGGCCGTCCCGGCGGGCGGCCCGAAGATGCAAAGAGCACCGTCCCCTTCGAACTTGTTGACCCAGCCGTCCTCAGAGCTCACAGCGGCGATGACTGCGGAGAAGTAGACGTTCAGAGCCCGGACGACCTGTTCAGGGGGGAGGTCCTCGGCCAGAGCGGTCGAGCCGATCAGGTCGACGAACAGCGCTGTCGCCTCCACTTTCTCCCCGGACAGATCGTGTCCTCGTTCGATGGCTCCGCTCGCCACCTGGTGACCCACATATCGCCCGAAGAGATCCTCGAGGTCACGGCGCTGGCGCAGACCGGCGACCATGCGGTTGACCCCGGCTTGGAGTTGGCCGACCTCGGAGGCGTCGTCGACGGCCACGGCCACATCGAGATCCCCGGACTCCACCCGGGCCAGGGCGGCGCGGATGTCGTCGAGGGGATCGGCGATCGTCCTGGCCGCCCCGGCCATGATGGTGAAACCCGAGAGGAGACCGGCGCCGCAAAGCAGGGCCAGAGGCAGGGTGAAGCTGGCCAGGGAGCGCTTCCCGGCCAGGACCGGGGTGAGGAGCAGACCAAGGAGGGGGACGCCCGAACCGAAGGCCCAACTGAGCAGGATCCGGGGGGCAACGCCGATACCGTAGGGGCGCGAAGGCAGGTCACCGCCCAGAGCTTCGGCCACCAGGGGCCGGAACAGCCGCTCGACGAGCAGGACGCTGAGCGAACAGCTGGCGATGCCGGCCAGGATGATGCCGATCACCACGGCGGCCACCCGCTGGGAGTCGTAGCCGAGCGCGGCCTCGAGCGATCCGAAGATGACGGCGGCGATGGCCCAGAAGGCGAAAGCGATGAGCGCCTGGCGGAGGGGTTGGCGCAGGACGACGAGTTTCTCCTCGGCCGTGGCCGGCCGGTCCTGGCCCAACCACCGGACCACCGGGAGGATGTTCTTGGCGTTGAGTACGGCGCCGATGGGGATGGTGGCCAGCAGGAAGCTGAGAAGAGCGAGTAGCACCTTGCCGTTGGCCCGGGCCGGGTCGGGGACCATCCCCGAATCGGCACCGGGTGCCAGGAACTGCAGGTAGAAGAACAGGGCGATCCCCGGCACGACGTTGGCCAGCAGGGCGAAGACACCGAGCGCAAGGCGGGGGCGGCCGA
>JALZAH010000140.1 GCA_030948425.1 Actinomycetota bacterium | reverse complement strand
TCGGTGACGAGTGCCTGATCGGCAGCCGGTGCGTGGTGGCCGAGGGGGCCATCGTGGGCGACGGAGTCGTGCTCGGTGCCGGCTGCGTGCTGACCGGGTCGATCCCGGTGATCGACGCCGAGACCGGCGAGGAGCTGTCCCGTGGCCGGGTCCCGTCATGGTGCGTGGCCGTCTCCGCCAGCCGGCGCCGAAGCTACCCGGGTGGGGACTGGTTCCTGCCGTGTGTGCTCGTCGTCCGTCGCCTGACCGCCGGCGAGCGTCATGACAAGTCGAGCCTCAACGACGTCCTGCGCGACCACGGTGTCTCCGTTTGATCGACCTGCTGGCCGCCACCGCCGAGCTGATGGCCATCCCGTCGCTCAGCCACCAAGAAGAGCACCTCGCTGACCACATCGAGGGCCGGCTGCGGGGTTTGTCGTGGCTGGAGGTGACCCGCATCGGTGCGAACGTCATCGCCCGCACCACCGGGACCCGACCGGCACGGATCATTCTGGCCGGCCATCTCGACACCGTTCCCGCCAACGACAACGCCACGCCGCGCCTGGAGGGCGACACCCTCTGGGGTCTGGGGGCTGCCGACATGAAGGCGGGTCTGGCCGTGAACCTCCATATGGCCACCACCATGGAGGACCCGGCGAGCGAGGTGACCTACATCTTCTACGCCGCCGAGGAGGTGGCTCGGGAGCACAACGGCCTGTTGGTCGTGGAGTCCGCCCGCCCGGATCTCCTGGCCGGTGATGTCGCCATCCTGGGCGAGCCGACGTCAGCGATGATCGAGGCCGGCTGCCAGGGGGTCGTCAAGGTCCGTGTGTCCCTCGGGGGGGTCCGGGCTCACTCCGCCCGCCCGTGGATGGGGATCAACGCCGTCCATCGACTGGGACGGCTGCTGACCAGGGTCGCCGAATGGGGGGAGCGTCGGCCGGTCATCGACGGGTGCCAGTATCGAGAATCGCTGCAGGTCGTCGCCGTGGAAGGTGGCGTGGCCGCCAACGTGGTGCCCGACCGGGCGTCGGCGGACCTCAGCTTCCGCTACGCCCCAGACCGGACCCCCGAGGAGGCCACCGACGCTCTGCGAGCGGCGGTGGAGGCCGGGTTGGACCCGGCCCTGGGCGACCGATTGGAGATCATCGACCTGGCCCCGGCGGCCGCTCCCGGACTGGGCCACCCCGTCCTGGCCGGTCTGGTGACGGCCACAGGGGCTGAACCCAAGGCGAAGCTGGGCTGGACCGACGTGGCCTTCTTCGCGGCGCGCGGCATTCCGGCGGTGAACTTCGGCCCCGGTGACCCGGAGCTGGCTCACGGCCCGGGCGAACGGGTCGAGCGACGGGATCTGGCGGTCGTCGATGTCTGTCTTCGTCGCCTGCTCCTGGCCCCAGGGGGCTAACCGCCTCCGGAAGAAGCGTGCCCGGCCGTACGTTTATGGTATGTCCGAGCTGCAGGAGTTTGAGGGGACAAGCACACAGGCAGGATTCAGTGACGCCGTGTTACCGCATCTGTGGGCTCGAAGGGGCTGAGGTGAACAGATGCCCGATTGGGTGAGGCAAGAACTGGTGGTCGTCGGCGCGCGGTGGCCGCCCACAGCAACGACCTGCTCTCCGGTGATCGCATCGTCCCCCACGTCGTCGGGATCGCCGCTTTCGGAGTGTTCCTGGCGTTCGTCCTGCAACGCCGTCGCCACGCCCTGCTGGCGGTGGCGTCGGCGGCACTGGTCACCGGCTGGGGCTTCGCCGCCTTGAAGCTGACCGGCACCTCACTCACCCCCCTCACGGTGTCCTTGGGGTCCCTCACCTCGGCGGTGGGAGGCGAGTTCGCGGTGATGGCCCTGGGGCGCTACGCCACCGGGCATAGTCGGCCATGGTCAGCGGTTGGTGTGGCTGCCACCACCTCGGTCGCCGGCTTCGCCGTCCTCGCCTTCTCACGGCTGAACCTGCTCCGCCAGTTCGGACTGGTGCTCGCCGGGTCAGTCCTGCTGGCGTTGTTGGCCGCCTGGGGGTTGTGTCCATCAGCCGGATCGACTGGCACCCGACGCGGCCGGCCGCCCGAGCCCTCCTCGACGGAGAGCACCGTGCACCTCAACCGTGCGGTGACGGCGTGATCGGACCGACCGTTGCCCGAGTCGCGACGGCTCGTAGGGTCACAGATGAGCGTGCTGACCGTCACCGCTGCCGCCTTCAAGGGCCATCTGAACTCGCCTCCCGTCGCCGTGTGGGCCGCCCTGCGCATCATCTTCGGCCTGGGCTCGGCGGCGCTCGGCTGGTTCGGATGGCACCACGTGGAGCGGGTGGTGCCGTCCTCGTTGCCCGACGCACTGCACCACCAGCGATCCACGGTTCTGCGTCGGGGGTCGGCGTTCTTCTTCGTGTTGGGCCTGGTCCTGGTGGCCATGGGCGTCTTCACGGCCGTAGGGGTTGAGCGGCGCATGCCGTCACCGGTGCCGAACCTGGGGCCAGCCCCAGGCATCAGCGAGGGTGGCCATGGTCTTCGGTAGGCGGCATCAAAGCGGCGAGGCGGGCGCCGTGCTGTCGGTGCAGGATCATGCCCGAGGTTCCCTCGAGGTCGGTCCGGATCAGACGGTCGTGCTTCTCGGTGCCTCCGGTTCGGGGAAGACCACCTGGCTGCGGTCGCTGGTTGGTGTCGGTTCGGGGTTCGACCAGACCCTGCTGTTTGGAAAGCCGGTCACCAAGGCCGGTGTCGCCGCCAGCATCGGCTGGGTTCCTCAGACCGACGGGGTGTTCCTGTCCGA
Organism: Actinomycetota bacterium; assembly: GCA_030948425.1. GTDB lineage: Bacteria > Actinomycetota > Acidimicrobiia > Acidimicrobiales > Palsa-688 > JALZAH01. Next base: position 5,758 of record JALZAH010000140.1, on the reverse strand, counting down.
GACGGTGTGGTCGAACGTGCACGCCCCCAAGTACGTGGAGCCGTGCCCACCCGATCAAGCGCTCGACGCCCTCGACTGGGTGGGCCTGGCCGATCGGGCCATGGAACCGGTCGTCAACCTGGGCTCAGGTGCCCGTCGCCGGGTGGCCCTGGCCAGGGCGGTGGCCCGCCGTCGGCCGTTGCTCGTCATCGACGGTGAGTTGGATCGCAGCCTGTGGCCGATGTTCCCGGCATTGTGCCAGCAGTTCTCCTGGCTGCGGGGTGTCGTGGTGGCGACCGCCACGGTCGAGGACCTGGCCTGGAACGCCGACCACGTCGCCCCCGTTGCCGACGGTCGAGTGCTCGATCAGGCGCCCCTGGCCACGCTGATGGCGAGCAACAACCCCGACGTCAAAGGTGTCCTGGCGTGGACGACCCCGTGAGTCGGACCAGCTGCTGGCCTTCGCTAGGGTCACGAGACGGCCTGTTCGCTCGGGTCGCTCCACCGTCGGCGGGCCCCGATGAGCCGCGATGAGCCGAGACGCGATGAGCACAGAGTCGACAGCGATGAGGTGATGCAGTGACTGGTGACGAGGATCAGACGGCATGGGAGCGGGTGGCCTCGTCCCTGAGCGGCGACGGCACCCCTCCGCCACCATCGGATCCCGCCGACACAACGACAGCGCCGTCCGCCGTCCCCAACGGCTGGGAGGGCGTCGCCCGGTCGGTGGGCCGCGACCCCCAAGCGGATGCTAAGGGCGGGGCCGCCTCACGGTGTGGGGGCCAGGCGCCACCCACCCCGGCAGCTCCGCAGGGATGGGGAGCGGTGGCCTCTGTGCTTGCGGGTCGCCCGTCGTCCTCCGGCGACGTCGTGGAGGATGTTGAGCCGGACCTACCCGGCGACGAGGGGCACGCCGGCGCCGAAGATGACGTGGAGGCCGCTTCTGACGGGTCCGCCGCCATCGCCCGACGTGGTCGTCGGCCGGAGGTCATCGACGACGAGGCAGCTCTCGGATCACGGGGGAGGCGGACACGCTACGAGGGTCCGCTCACCCTGGCCGGTGCCTTCCGCCGCCCGCGTACGCGGATTGCTGCCGCCGCCACCATCGCCGTCATCGTCGTCGGGGTGATCCTGGTGATCGTCCTGCCCGGCGGCGGCCCGCCCTCCAACGCCGCTTTCTCTTATCAGAGCAAGGTCACCACGGTGGCCCAGTTCAACGACCAGGTCCAGGTTCTCAACAAGCTGAACGGGGTCAGCCCCCCGCCCGTCAGCAACCAGCCGGCGTATGCCCAGTTCCAGCGGTCCACGGCCAAGGCCCTGGCCGTCAACCAGATGATCGGGAGCCTGGCCAAGAAGCGCGGGATCTTCGTGTCCCAAAAGACGACACGCGACAGTCTCGATCAGGAGGTGCAGAGCGCCTACGGCGGCGATCAGGCCAAGTTCGATCAGGCCCTGTCGGGGGCAGGCATCACCGAGGGTCAGGTTCTGGCGGCGCTGAACGTCCAGGAGGTGGAGAACCAGCTCTTCAACAAGGTGACCAAGAAGGTGGCCGTGAGCGACGAACAGGTCACAGCTACGTTCACCGCCAACCAGTCCGCACTCAGCGTTCCCGAGCAGCGGTCCATCTCCCACATCGTGGTGGCCAGCCAGGATGTCGCCAACTCGATCATCTCCCAGCTGCAGGGCGGGGCCGCCTTTGCCACCCTGGCCCAACAGAGCTCGCTGGACACCTCGAGCAAGGCGCAGGGCGGGGCGCTGGGCACGGTGGCCGCCAACCAGCTGTCTGCGCCGTTCGGTCCGGCCGCCTTCGCCGCCCAGGTCAATGTGGCCTTCGGCCCGATCCAGGAGCAGGGCGGTGCTTGGGACGTGGGTGAGGTCACCGCCATCACCCCGGCGGTGACCTACGCCAACGATGCCCAGACGCAGGCGGGCATCCGCACCTATCTGACCGATCGACAGCTCCTCGACCAATGGAACGCCTATCTGTCGTCCGAGCTGAAGAAGGCGAACGTGGACTACGCCCCCAAGTACAAGCCAACGCAGCCGGACACGCCTCCGTCGGCGACGCTGCCCGCCGTGGTGGCGTTCGTGGCCAACGCCCATGCCCCGGCCGGGAGCGCCCCCCCGGCCCCATCGCCTTCGGGCGGCCTGCCGGGGGGCACGGGGACAGGGACCACGCCATGACCGCCGCCGCCACACCGGCTGGGGCGTAGGGGTAGATGGAGGTCTGATTATGCTGGACAGGATGCCCTTGCCGGAACAGGTCCGTGCCGCCGTCGAGTCCTTCGCGGAGCTCCTCGGGGTAGGCGACCGAGACCAATGGGTCGAGCTCTTCGCCGCCGATGCCACTCTTACCGACCCCGTGCCCTCCAAGCCCCACATCGGTCGCGAAGCCATTGGGTTGTTCTGGACGGGGCTGACGGGCATGGCCGATCACGTGACTCTGCGCCAGCACCATCTGCATGTTTGCGGCAACGAGGCCGCCTTGGTGTACACCTTGACTCTGGGGATCGAAGGGGGCGGGGGGACGGCCTTCGACGGCGTCGAGACCTTCACGGTCGATGATGACGGGCTCATCACGTCCGCTCGGGCCTACTGGGATCCCGCAGAGCTGCGCGAGGTCGCTCAGGACGACTGACGCCGGTGCGGCTCGGGAGGCCGGTGCGGCTCGGGAGGCCGGTGCGGCTCTAGATCCGGTGTAACTCTAAATCTAGAGCCGGCGTAGGACGGTGACGACCCGCCCGAACACCGAGACCTCGTGGGGGTCGAACGTCATCGGCGCCATCGTCGAGTTGGCCGGGACGAGCACCACCTTGTCACCATGGCGACGCCACGTCTTGACCGTGGCCTCCCCGCCGGGGATGCCGACGACCACGATGTCACCGGGGGTCACCTCGCTCTGCTGGCGTACCGTAACCAGGTCACCGTCGAGGATGCCGGCTTCGATCATCGACTCCCCCCGGACACGCAACATGAACAGTGGGCCGTCGCCGCAGTAGTCCTCGGGCAGCGGGAGGAGCTCCTCCACGTTCTCCTGGGCCAGGACGTCGGTGCCGGCGGCCACGTCGCCCAAAAGGGGCACGTGACGAGCGGGGCGGCGCTCGGCGTCAGCCCCCGACGGGGCGTGGTAGCGCACCTCGATAGCTCGGGGCTTGGTCGGGTCCCGGCGGAGGTATCCCTGGCGCTGCAGCGTGGTCAGGTGGGTGTGGACCGTCGACGACGAGGTCAGGCTGACGGCCTCTCCGATCTCCCTGACGGTAGGAGGGTAACCGCGCTGCTGGATCTGACAGGCAATGAACTCCAGGATCTCGCGACGCTTGCCGGTGAGGTCCCGGTTGTTGGGCAGACCCTGATCGGTGCCAGGAGCCGACCTGTCCGTGACACCCGGCTCGACAGCCACTTTGACGGCCCCCGCTGCGCTCTTCTTGCCTGTCATGCCATCCAATGCTAGCCGGGGACTGCTTGTGGGGCAAACATTTGTTCGATGGCCTCTTGACATGCGAACAGGTGTTCTGCTTGGCTACGAACAAACGTTCGAGGTCCCATGGTGCCCAAGCCCCACAGGGTGACGAGGCATCCCGGCGACCGGCGGAGCGGCCGCTGCGGTCCGCTCCGGACCGAGGAGATCACCCATGGTTGCCGTACTCACCGATTCCCGCCATCGAGTTGCCGACGACGACGTGGTCCGCCCCCGTCTTGAGGTGATCGTCCCCGGTGCTGGCCGGCGCCCAGTGGTGGGCTCAACCGCCCGCTGCCGACAGGCGACGCCGACGGTCTCGCCCCGCGTCGCTGCCAACCGACGCTTGGCTGTTCTGTCGGCGTCGCTCACCGTCGCACTGGTGTCGGTGCTGCTCGGCCTGCAGGCGGCCCTCGGAGGCGGCGCCGGTGGTCCCCTCATCACCGACGCCGCCTCCGCAGGCGCTCCTCAGCCTGCTGTCGCCCACTCCTGGGTGGTGCGTCCCGGAGACACCCTGTGGAGCATCGCCGTCTCCGTCCGTCCCCACGGTGACGTTCGACCCTTCGTCGACCGCTTGTCGGCGGAGGTGGGCGCTCGGCCGCTTGAGGTCGGCCAACTCCTGACCTTGCCATAAGGCCACGGAACGAAGCTGACCAGAGGTTCACGGTCCCCTTTGAAGGGGATTTGAAGCAACTGGTAGCGTCCGGGGACCGCCGGGGGAGGACCGATGATGACAGGCACGCTTGGCTGAGGTGAGCAGGTTTGGTTGAGGTGAGCAGGTTTGGTTGAGGTGAGCAGGGAGCTGCCCCGGATCGTCGTGCCCGACAGCAAGTGGTGGCCGCCAGTGCCCCAGCGCTCGACCGTCATCCTGGCTTTGGCTTCGACGCCGGTCGAGGTTCGCCTCGTCGAGAGCTTCATTGACCACATCCGGGCCACCGCATCCGGAGCCCGGGTGGAGTTGGCCCACGGGTCGGCGGAGGCCATCGCCCTGGCCAAGGGCGACGATGCCATCATCGCCCCAGTCAAGGTCGCCTGGCTCCCCCCCGATCGGGGGGGGCGACGCAGATTCCTCCTCCGTGACCTGGTCAGCCTCGGCGATCCCTCCCGACCCGGAGCTCGGGCCCAGGAGCGAATCCTGCGCGGCTCTGCCGATCGGTGCTCGCTCCTCGTCGGTGAGCCTGCTCGTCATCAGGACCTGGTGCGTCGTTGGAGCAGTCACAGCGGCCGGTCCGGTGATGACGAAGAGCTCGCCGGTTTCGTGGGCCGACAGGCCCGGCTGGCGGTTGACCGCTCGGAGCGGACCATGTCGGGATCGGGGTACAAGACGGCCGAGGACGTGGCCGACGACTTGGTGGCCAGCCAACGGTTCCGAGACGCGGCGACCACCCTGGCCGACGCTCTCGGTCGGGACACCGACGACGTCATGGCAGACGCCCGGCACTGCTTCGGTGAGATGGCCACGGTACAGAATCGCTTCGCCCGGGACGTGTGGGCCCAACTGGCCCGGTTCATGTGGGGCCGGGCCTACAAGCTGGAGGTTGATGAGGCCGAGCTGGACAGCCTCAGGGCGCTCAGCCAGCGTCAAGCGCTGGTGTTCCTGCCTTCCCACAAGTCCAACCTGGACAGCTTCGTCATGTCATCGACGCTCTACGAGCACGGTTTTCCGCCCAATCATGTGATGGGTGGCAACAACATGTCCTTCTGGCCCATGGGACCCATGGGGCGACGGGTGGGCGTGGTGTTCATCCGACGCAGCTTCTCAGGTGACGAGGTCTACAAGCTGGCCCTTCGGCGCTACCTGGCCTATCTGGCATCCAAGCGGCTCAACCTCGAGTGGTACATCGAGGGGGGCCGGTCCCGAACCGGCAAGCTGCTGCCGCCCCGGATGGGCCTGCTCAACTATCTGGCCGGCGGCGTCGAGGAGATGGACGTCCCAGAGGTCTCCTTGGTGCCGGTGTCGATCGTCTACGACCGGCTGAATGAGGTGGTGGCCATGACTGCGGAGTCGCGGGGGGCCAAGAAGCAGCCCGAGGGACTCAGGTGGATGCTCGGCTACATCCACTCGCAGCGCGGGCGCCTGGGCCGTATCCAGGTGCATTTCGGTGAGCCAGTGGCTCTGCGTACAGCGCTGAGCGCCGCTGCCGAGGATGACCCGTCCCTCGCCTTGAGCAAGGTGGCATTTGAGGTCTGTGCGCGCATCAACCGCGCCACCCCGGTCACCTCGACGTCACTCGCCACCCTGGCTCTGCTCGGAGCCGACGGTTGGGCCATCACCTTGGGGCAGGCCATCGCCCTCGTCCAACCGCTGCGGGACTATGTCAT